>NZ_JBDJMB010000010.1:0-133149 GCF_039673645.1 Stenotrophomonas sp. TWI700
CCCGGGAACCTTGCGCGACCCGGAATGCCGGCCAGCGGCCGGCACTACATCACGACGGCGGGCGCACAGGCGCCCGCGGCGATTACTTGAACTTGTAGACCACGTTCATGGTGGTCAGCGTGTCGGTCTTGCGCTTGTCTTCGGCGACGTCGCTGTTGTGGCGCGCCTGCCAGCCGGCCTTCAGCGCCAGGTGCTCGTTCATGCTCACCGACACGCCGAAATCGTTCTGCGCGAAGGTGTTGTACGAACCCGATTCGACCAGCAGCGTGTTGACCAGATCGGTGTTCGGGGTCAGCGTGTACTTGAGATCGAACAGGCCACGGCCGATCAGGCCGGTGCGGGTCGCATCGTCTTCGGTGTTGTGGGTGCGGCGCACACCGGGGCCGATCTGCGCGTCCATGTAGAAGCGTTCGCTGTCGATGATCCGGGTGCCGTAACCGAGACCGAACGAACTCTGGCGGTCGTAGGTGGCGAAATCGTCGCGCTCGTAACGCAGCGTGGCGGTGATCTGGCGGTGTTCGCCCAGCTGCAGCGCGCTGCCGGCACTGCCGGTGTAGCGGTTGGCGGTGGTGTTGCGGCGGCGGATGGTGGTGCCGTCGTCGTTGGTATCGGTGTACTCCGAGCGCGAGCGCAGGCCGAACAGGTCCATGCTGTGCACCCAGTCGTCGTCGGTGTAGCGCAGGCGCAGACGACCGTTGAAGCTCTCGGTATTGCTGTTGCCACGGGCCGAGGCAAAGCCCAGTTCACCGCCACTGCCGCTCCAGGGGGAGGTCATCGCCGCCAGTTCGGCAACGTCCTGTGCATAAACCGCCGGGGCGCAGAGCAGCAGGGGAACAAGCAACGAAACGCGCAGGGACATCAACGGTTCTCCGTGATCGGACAAGGGGGAGGGACAACAAGGGGGGGATGATACTTGATGCGTTCTGCGTCACATTCGGCGGCGGGCCCCGGCTTTAGGGCCCGTTCGGCCTTGATCCCTGTTCAGGGAACGTCGATCCGCAGCGAGGCGTCGTCGAAGCGCGAGTAGGTCACGGTGATCCGGAACGGCTGCCCGTTGGTCTGGCCCTTGCGTTCGATCTGCACCGGCAGGCCCTGCGCATTGACCCAGTAGAGCAGGCCATCGGGCGCGGCGGTCGCGTGGCGCACCTCGTATTTGTGGGCGCGCTGGCCGCCGGCGCGTTCTTCGCCGAGGTCGCGCACCTGCAGCTGCGCCGGCTCCAGATCCGCCGGCAGCGGATTGCGCCACTGGGCCAGCATCCCTTCTGGCACCGGGACCTGGCGCACTTCGCCGGCGCGCTGGAGGAAGAAGGTGCCGCCGATGATCGTCTGTGGGCCATCGTCGGTGATCAGCCGGTAGCGGTCCGGGGCCACGTAGTCCATCTGCGCTTCCAGCGCGCGCGGGCCCTGCATCTTCATCACCGCGTGGAAGCTGCGCAGCTGGCCGAAGCGCTGGCTGGCGGCCAGCACGGTGCCGACCGGGTCGGCGGCCGGTGACGTCGCAGCAGGTACGCTGGCCGCGGGCGTTTCAGTGCGCTCACAGCCCCCCGACAGCAGGGCGGCGGCGGACAGGGCAAGGGCGGGCAACAGGCGCATGACGGGCAGCAGCAGGCGATGGGGCCCCCACGATAGCCGAAGATGTCGCCGAAGCCGCCACAACGACGGCGACTCGGACATAATCGGGTCATGGACCGATATGAACGCATCAACGCCCTGCATCGCCTGCTCAAGTCCGCTCGTTATCCGGTAACGGTGGCGGCACTGCAGGAAAAACTGGAGTGTTCCCGCGCGACTGTCTACCGCGACCTGGCCTTCCTGCGCGATGCGCTGATGGCCCCGGTGGAAGGCGATGGCGAGGCGGGATTCCGCTACCAGGCCGACGAAAGCGACCGCTTCGAGCTGCCGGGCCTGTGGCTCAGCTCGGAAGAACTGCACGCGCTGCTGGCCTCCCAGCACCTGCTCTCGCGCACCGGCGGGGGCGTGCTGTCTTCGGTGCTGGCCCCGTTGCAGCAGCGTATCGAAGGCCTGCTGGCGGCACAGGCCGGCGTCTCGACCTGGCCGGTCGACCGGGTCCGGGTCATCCCGCACCGCGGCCGCAAGTTCGATGAAGCCAGTTTCCGCGCGGTGGCCTCGGCGGTGCTGGAACGCAAGCAGCTGGCGTTCGAGTACCGGGCCCGCTCCACCGACGAGGCGACCCAGCGCACCGTGTCGCCGCAGCGCATGACGCATTACCGCGACAACTGGTACCTGGATGCCTGGGACCACGGCCGCGAGGGCCTGCGCAGCTTCGCGGTGGACCGCATCTACAAGGCTCGCGTGATCGATACCACCGCGCGCGACGTGGACGAGACCGAGCTGGACGAGCAGCTCGGCGCCAGCTACGGCATCTTCTCCGGTCCGCCCAAGGGCTGGGCCACGATCGTGTTCAGTGCCAAGGCCGCGCGCTGGGTGGCCGATGAGCATTGGCATTCCAAGCAGCAGGGCCGCTTCCTGCCCGATGGCCGGTACGAACTCAAACTGCCCTACAGCGTCTCGCGCGAGCTGTTGATGGACGTCCTGCACTACGGCTCGGACGCGGAAATCGTCGAGCCGGTGATGTTGCGCGAACAGGCCAAGGCGCTGCTGGCGCTGGCGCTGACCAGCTACGAGTAAGCCGGCCGGGCCGGCATCGGCTCATGCCGTGGGGTCATATGCCCGGATTCCGCAAGGGCCGGGGCGTGCGGTATCGTGGGGCGTTGCTGCCCTTACGGATTCCGCTGCCCCCATGAAAAAGTACCTGCTGCTCCCGTTGCTCGCCGCCTCGCTGGCCCTGGCCGCCTGCGGCAAGCCGGCCAACGACTCCAAGAAGCTGGTGGTGGCCGCGACCGCCGTGCCGCACGCCGAGATCCTCGCCGTGGTCAAGCCGATCCTGGAGAAGGAAGGCCTGACCCTGGAGGTGCGCGTGTTCAACGACTACGTGCAGCCCAACGACCAGCTGGTGCAGAAGCAGGTCGACGTGAACTACTTCCAGACCGAACCGTACCTCGACGCGTACAACCGCGACCGCAAGACCGACCTGGTCAAGGTGATCGGCGTGCACATCGAGCCCTTCGGTGCGTACTCGCGTCGTTTCAAATCACTGGATGCGCTGCCCAACGGTGCCGATGTGGTGATCCCCAACGACCCGAGCAACAACAGCCGCGCGCTGATCCTGCTGCACAAGGCGGGTGTGATCACGCTGAAGGATCCGACCAACGCACTGGCCACCCAGCGCGACATCATCGCCAACCCGAAGCAGCTCACGTTCCGCGAGCTGGACTCGGCGATGCTGCCGCGCGTGCTGGACCAGGTCGACCTGGCCCTGATCAATACCAATTACGCGCTCGATGCCGGGCTCAACCCGACCGAAGACGCGCTGGCGATCGAAAGCAAGGATTCGCCGTACGTGAACTTCCTGGTCGCGCGTCCTGACAACAAGGACGACGCCCGCGTGCAGCAGCTGGCCAAGGCCCTGACCGGTCCGGAAGTGAAGGCCTACATCGCCGAGAAGTACAAGGGTGCCGTCCTCCCGGCATTCTGACCGGCACCTGCGCGAGCCGACCAACGGTCGGCTCCTACCGATGGGCATGACCGCCGACCTACGCTCGGCCCCGGGCGTCACCCCACGCGGAACCCCATCGTCGCGTCCACCGCCTGCTGCCAGCCGGCGTACAGCGCCTCGCGCTGGTCCGCCGGCATCTGCGGGGTGAAGCGTCGGTCCACCGCCCATTGGTCGGCGATCTCCGCCCGGCTGCTCCAGAACCCGGTGGCCAGGCCGGCCAGGTAGGCGGCGCCCAGCGCGGTGGTCTCGGCCACCTGCGGGCGCAGCACCGGCACGCCCAGGATGTCGCTCTGGAACTGCGCCATGAAGTCATTGGCGATCGCACCGCCGTCGGCGCGCAGTTCCTTCAGCTTGATCCCCGCATCGGCCTGCATCGCCGCCAGCACGTCGCGGGTCTGGTAGGCCATCGATTCCACCGCAGCGCGGATGAAATGCTCCTTGGTGGTGCCGCGGGTCAGGCCGAACATCGCGCCGCGGACATCGCTGCGCCAGTACGGTGCACCCAGCCCGACGAAGGCCGGCACCAGATACACACCGCCGTTGTCGGTGGCACGCTCGGCGTAGGCCTGGCAGTCGCTGGATTTGCCGAACATGCGCAGCCCATCGCGCAGCCACTGCACGACCGAGCCGGCGACGAAGATCGAGCCTTCCAGCGCGTACTCCACGCGTCCATCGATGCCCCAGGCGATGGTGGTGAGCAGGCCATTTTCGGAAGTAACGGCCTTGTCCCCGGTGTTCATCAGCATGAAACAGCCGGTGCCATAGGTGTTCTTGGCCATGCCCGGTTCGAAGCATGCCTGGCCGAACAGCGCGGCCTGCTGGTCGCCGGCGATGCCGGCGATCGGCAGATGCTGATCGAAGAAGAACTGCGCCTGGGTGGTGGCATATACCTCGCTGGAGCTGCGCACCTGCGGCAGCATCGCGCGCGGGATGTTGAACAGCGCCAGCAGCTCGTCGTCCCACTGCAGTGCATGGATGTCGAACAGCAGCGTGCGCGCGGCATTGGTGACGTCGGTGACGTGCGCCTGGCGGCCACTGAGGTTCCAGATCAACCAGCTGTCGATGGTGCCGAACAGCAGTTCGCCGCGTTCGGCCCGCGACTGCGCGCCCTCGACGTGATCGAGGATCCAGCGGATCTTGGTTGCCGAGAAATACGCATCGATCAACAGCCCGGTCCTGCGCCGGATCAGCGGCTCGTGGCCGGCGGCCTTGAGCTGCTCGCAGATCGCGTGGCTCTGCCGTGACTGCCATACCACCGCGTTGTGGATGGGCTGGCCGGTGGCCTTGTCCCAGACCACGGTGGTCTCGCGCTGGTTGGTGATGCCGATGCCGGCGATCGTGCGCGGGTCGACCTGGTACCGGTTCAGCAGCTCGGTGATCGTGGTGTAGACGCTGGTCAGGATCTCGCGCGGGTCATGTTCGACCCAGCCCGGCTGCGGGAAAATCTGGGTGAACTCGCGCTGCGCGCTGCCGGCGACGCGCCCGGCGCGGTCGAACAGGAGGGCGCGCGAGCTGGTCGTGCCCTGGTCGATGGCGAGCACGTAGTGCTTGTCCATGGTCTGCTCCGTGGGATCGATGCCGTGAGGCGTGACAGAGATACAGCCTACGGCATCGAAACGCGCGCCTGCAGGGTGGCCGCCAATGCCGCGTGCTGGCCGGCATCCAGGCGCAGGCCGAGATGGCTGCGGCGCCACAGCACGTCGTCGGCGGTGCAGGCCCATTCGTGCGCGATGAGGTAGTCCAGTTCGCGGTCGTGGAGGCCGCCGCCGTGGTCCTGGCCCAGCGCCTCGAGCGTCTGCGCCCCCGCCAGGAACTCACGCGCACGGGTGCCATAGCTGCTGGCCAGGCGCTGCAGCAGGGCAGGCGGCAGGCGAGGGTGGTCGTGCTGCAACGTGCCCGCCACCTGGGCGGCATCACCGCCATCGCCACCCGGCAGCGGCGGTCCACCGGCCGTCCACGCCGGCCCCATCTCCGGCAGCGAAGGCGAGAGGCGCCCAAGTGCTTCCTCGGCCAATGCGCGGTAGGTGGTGAGCTTGCCGCCGAGTACGCTCAGCAGCACCGCGCCGGCGGTGTCCAGTTCCAGCCGGTAGTCGCGGGTGACCCGCGACGCATCCCGGTGATGGTCGGCCAGCAGCGGGCGCACCCCGCTGTAGCGCCAGACGATGTCCTCGGCGCGCACCGGGAGGCGGACGAAGCGGTTCACCGCATCGAGCAGATACGCCTCCTCGTCGGCGCGGGGCCGCACCTGCGCCGGGTCGCCGTCGTAATCGGTATCGGTGGTGCCGATCAGCGTGAAATCCTGTTCGAAGGGGATCGCGAACACTACGCGCTGGTCGGGTTGCTGGAACAGGTAGGCGCTGTCGTGTGCGAACAGCCGCGGCACCACCAGGTGGCTGCCCTGCACGAGGCGCAGCCCCAGCGGCGCATCCAGCCCCGCGCGTTCCAGCACCGTGCCGGCCCACGGGCCACTCGCGTTGACCACGCAGCGGGCACGGATCCGTTGCACATCGCCATTGGTACGGCGCAGCACGGCCCACCAATGGTCGCGGTGGCGGATCAGTTGTTCGCAGCGGGTGCGTGTGCGGATGTCGGCGCCGCGCTCATGTGCATCGCGTGCGTTGAGCAGCACCAGCCGCGCGTCGTTGACGCGCGCATCGGCATAGGTGAAACCGGTCCGGTAGCTCGCCTGCAGCCCCGCACCACGCGGGTCGTGCTGCAGGTCGATGCGCTGCGACGGCGGGAAATGAGGATTGGCCTGCCCGAGGTGGTCATACAGCCACAGGCCGGCACGCAGCATCCACGCCGGGCGCAGATGGCGCGCATGCGGCAGCACGAACGTGGTGGGCGCGATGAGATGGGGTGCCAGCCGGCGCAGTGTCTCGCGCTCGTTGAGCGCCTTGCGCACCAGGGCGAACTCGCCCTGCTGCAGATAACGCAGGCCGCCATGGATCAGCTTGGTGCTGGCGCTGGAGGTGTGGGCAGCCAGATCATCCTGCTCGCACAGGCACACCGAGAGGCCCCGCCCGGCAGCATCCCGCGCGATGCCGGCGCCGTTGATGCCGCCGCCCACCACCAGCATGTCGAAGGATTCGCGCATCGGCTCCCCGGGGCGGACCGGCGGGGTCCGTCGTGGGATCCAGTCTCGGCCAGCGGCCGGCAACGCCCGATGAAGATCGCGGCCCCACAACGACAACGGGCCCGCGAGGGGCCCGTTGTGCGTACTGCATGGTGCGGAACGGCGTGCTTAGAAGCGCGCGCCGATGCCGAAGCCCACGGTCCACGGATCCAGCTTGGCCTTGTCGCCGGTGCCTTCGCCGTTGACGGTCAGCTCCGGGCGCGAATGCATGTAGCGGGCATCGGCGCGGGCGAACCAGGTGCTGTTGATGTTCATGTCCACGCCGACGGTGCCGATCGCGCCCTTGGCGGTCTTGACGCCGATGTGGCCGATGTCGCTGGCGAGGTCTTCATTGCTGAAGTTGGACTCGTAGTAACCGGCGCCCACGAACGGACGGAACACGTTGTCGGCCTGGCCGAAGTGGTACTGGCCGCTCAGCGCGATCGGCTGCTGCTCGACGGTGCCCAAGCGGGCGCCATCGGTGCCGCGCACGCGGTGGTCGAACTTGTCGGCTGCGCCCCACAGTTCCACGGCCCAGTTGTCGTTGATGTAGTAGCTGAAGCTCAGGGTCGGGGCCGGGCCGCCGTCCACCTTGCGCACGCCATCGAGCGGATCGTTCTTCGGCTGCAGCAGCGAGACGCCGCCGACCACGGCGAAGTGCTTGCCGGATGCGGTATCAACAGTGCTGTCCTGCGCGAAAGCAGCCGGCGCAAAAGCAAGAGCAGTCAGGGTAGCCAGGGTCAGGGTACGGATGGAGCGCATGGGGGAATCTCCTCAGGATGTTTTTGTTCTGGGCCCCGGTGTTGTGGGGCGAGGCAACCGTAGTCCCCGCAATATGAATCGCATCCGACGCACGTTAAAATTTAGTTGTTTCCATTCAGCGATCAGTGCGAAACCGCTGTAATTACGGGCCATCATGCAACGCTTGGCATTCATGCATCTGGTGACGGTGTGATGGAAACAACAACGTGCATCGGCTTTCCTGCGCAGCTGAACGCCGACTGCCGCGTGCTGGTCCTCGGTTCGATGCCGGGCGTGGCATCGCTGCAGGCCGCGCAGTACTACGCCCATCCGCGCAATCGGTTCTGGCCGCTGATGGCCGTGGTGTGCGGGATCGACGCAACGCTTCCTTATCCGGATCGCGTGCGCGCACTGAACACGGCCGGCGTGGGCGTGTGGGACGTGATCGGACAATGTGAGCGGCGCGGCAGCCTGGATGCGTCGATCGTGCGGGGCAGTGAAGTGCCCAATGCGTTGAGTGCACTGATCGAAGAGTTGCCCGCGCTGCGTGCGATCGCCTGCAATGGGGGAACCGCGTACCGCGCGTTCCAGCGGTTCATTGCCCCGGCGCTGATCGGCCCGGCGCAGGCGCTGCCGGTCTGGTCGCTGCCTTCCACCAGCCCGGCCAACGCGGCCTGGCCATTGCCCCGGCTGACGCAGGCATGGCAACCGCTGGCCGACGCGGTGCGGCGCTGAGGCGGGGACAGCCGCGGACAATACGGTACCGACTGGAAAATTCCGCTTTGCGCTGCGCGAAGCCGAATCCGGCCAAAGCAGATGCCTGCAACAGCCTGTCCCGGGACAGCGGCGCTGAAAATTCGCCAAGCCGGTTGGCGCTGGCGCGCGAAGCCCCCACAATAGGCGATTCCCTACACCAGATTGCCGGAGTTTTCCCCATGGCCGAAATCAAGGAAGCACTTGTCCCCGATATCGGTGACTACAGCGATATCCCGGTAATCGAGGTGCTGGTCGCCGTTGGAGATACCGTCAAGAAAGACCAGGGTCTGGTGACGCTGGAATCGGACAAGGCCACGATGGAAGTGCCGTCCTCGGTGGCGGGCATCGTCAAGGAAATCAAGGTCAAGATCGGCGACAACCTCTCCGAGGGCAAGCTCGTGGCCCTGATCGAAGTCAGCGAAGAGGCCGCCGCGCCGGCCGCTGCTGCTGCGCCGGCCCCGGCCGCCAAGGCGGAAGCCGCCGAGACCGCGACCAAGGTCGAGCCGGTCGCCACCCAGGCTGAGCCGGACAAGCTGGCCGCCCGTGATATCGAGCAGTCGGCCGCCAAGCCGACCCAGCCGGCCCCGGCCGCCGCTGCTCCGTCGGGTGGCTCGCCGACCAGCCCGCCGGTCGCCTTCAACGCCGACAGCGTGCTGCCGCAGAAGGTGCCCTACGCGTCGCCGGCCGTGCGCGTGTTCGCCCGCGAGCTGGGCGTGGACCTGAACCAGCTGAGCGGCACCGAGAAGGGTGGCCGCATCACCAAGTCCGACGTACAGAAGTTCGTCAAGTCGGCCCTGGCCGGCGGCGGTGCGGCTGCCAGCGGTACCGTGGCGGCCGGTGGCGGTCTCAATCTGCTGCCCTGGCCGAAGGTCGACTTCAGCAAGTTCGGTGAGGTCGAGGTCCAGCCGCTGTCCCGGATCAAGAAGATCTCCGGCGCGAACCTGGCCCGCAACTGGGCGATGATTCCGCATGTCACCCAGTTCGAACAGGCCGACATCACCGAGCTGGAAGCCCTGCGCGTTGCGCTGAACAAGGAAAACGAGAAGGCCGGCATCAAGCTGACCATGCTCGCCTTCCTGGTCAAGGCCAGCGCCGCGGCGCTGAAGAAGTTCCCGGAGTTCAACGCCTCGCTGGATGCCAGCGGCGAGAACCTGACCCTGAAGAAGTACTTCAACATCGGTTTCGCGGCCGATACGCCGAGCGGCCTGGTCGTGCCGGTGATCCGCGACGTCGACAAGAAGGGTGTGGTGCAGATCGCGCAGGAATCCGGCGAACTGGCCAAGAAGGCCCGTGACGGCAAGCTCGGCCCGGCCGACATGAGCGGTGGCTGCTTCTCGATCAGCTCGCTGGGCGGCATCGGTGGCACCGCGTTCACTCCGATCGTCAATGCACCGGAAGTAGCGATCCTGGGCGTGTCCAAGTCGTCGATCCAGCCGGTCTGGAACGGCAAGGAATTCGCCCCGAAGCTGATGCTGCCGCTGTCGCTGAGCTACGACCATCGCGTCATCGACGGCGCACTGGCCGCCCGCTTCACCACCTACCTCTCGCAGGTGCTGGCCGACATGCGGCGCGTCCTGCTGTGAAGCAGGGCCTGGTCCTGGCCGGGCTGCTGATGGCGCTGCCGATGGCGCAGGCGGGCGCGCGCGAATGCGCGTCCGACCTGGGCCATGGCTGGCCACCGGCGGTCGGCAACTACGGCCAGGCAGTGGAAACCCTGTTCGACGGCAACGCGCAGCCGGCGTTGTCGCTGGTCAGCCTGCCCAAGAGTGGCGTGGAGACCGGCGTGGCGCTGCTGCCCGGTCCCGGGGACCAGGCATGGACCCTGCGCTACAGCCGGGCCGACAAGCGCGTCTACAGCTGGAACAGCGGCACCCGCCAGGGCGGCGTGGAACTGCGTGTGGACCAGCAGCCGGACCAGTACCAGGTCAGCATCCCGGCGCCGTTGGCGCAGCGGCTGCTGCACAGCTGGCAGGCCGCGCTGGCCGCGCAGGTGCCGGGCGACCGCAAGGCGCCGGTGCTGGACGCTGACGTGCTGTCCTTCACCGTGGATGGCCAGCGTTACAGCGGCACCCGGCCGGAGTGCGGTGCGGGCCGGTTGATGATGAAACAGGTGGCGCTGCTGATCGAAGCCAGCGACACCAAGGAAAAGAAGCTCGACCGTCGCTGGAAAGATCTGGACGAGTCGCTCGACGAACTGCAGCAACTGCTCGGCGGCAAGGCCGGCTGAGCACCAGGAGAACACGAATGGCCGCAATTGAAATCAAGGTTCCCGACATCGGCGATTACAGCGGTGTCCCGGTGATCGAACTGCTGGTCGCCGTGGGTGACACGGTGAAGAAGGACCAGGGTCTGGTCACGCTGGAATCGGACAAGGCAACGCTGGAAGTGCCGTCGTCGGCCGCCGGTGTGGTCAAGGAAATCAAGGTCAAGCTCGGCGACAACCTCTCCGAAGGCGACGTCGTGCTGGTGCTGGACGCCGAAGGCGAGGCCGCCGCGCCTGCCGCGCCGGCCAAGGCGGAAGCGCCGAAGGCCGAGGCCGCCCCGGCCAGCAAGCCGCCGGTGACCCCGTCGCACCGCGCCCCGGTCGAACCGGCCGCGCCGCAGCCGGCGCTGTCCTCGGGCAAGCCGGCCGACATCGAATGCAAAATGGTGGTGCTGGGCGCAGGCCCGGGCGGTTACACCGCCGCCTTCCGTTCGGCCGACCTGGGCGTGGACACCGTGCTGGTCGAGCGTTACGCCAGCCTCGGCGGCGTCTGCCTCAACGTGGGCTGCATCCCGTCCAAGGCGCTGCTGCATGCGGCCGCGGTGATCGACGAAGTCGCCCACGCCGGTGATTTCGGCGTCGAGTTCGGCAAGCCGACCATCACCCTGGACAAGCTGCGCAGCTACAAGGAAAAGGTGGTCACCCAGCTGACCAAGGGCCTGGCCGGCATGGCCAAGCAGCGCAAGGTGCGCACCGTGCAGGGCCTGGCGAAGTTCGTCTCGGCCAACGAGCTGGAGATCGTCGGCGACGACGGCAAGACCCAGCTGCTGCGTTTCGAGCAGTGCATCATCGCCGCCGGTTCGCAGGCAGTGAAGCTGCCGAACTTCCCGTGGGACGACAAGCGCGTCATGGACTCCACCGATGCGCTGGAGCTGGCCGAAGTGCCGGGTTCGCTGCTGGTGGTCGGTGGCGGCATCATCGGCCTGGAAATGGCGACGGTGTATGCGGCGCTGGGCAGCAAGGTGACCGTGGTCGAGTTCATGGACCAGTTGATGCCGGGCGCCGACAAGGACCTGGTCAAGCCGCTGGCCGATCGCCTCAAGAAGCAGGGCGTGGAGGTCCACCTGAAGACCAAGGCGACCGACGTCAAGGCGGACAAGGCCGGCATCACCGTGTCCTTCGAAGCCGCGGTGGAGGGCGAAAAGCCGGGTCTGGACGCCAGCACCTTCGACCGCGTGCTGGTCGCGGTGGGCCGCTCGCCGAACGGCAAAAAGATCGATGCCGAGAAGGCCGGCGTGCAGGTCACCGACCGTGGCTTCATCCCGGCCGACCGCCAGATGCGCACCAACGTGCCGCACATCTTTGCGATCGGCGACATCGTCGGCAACCCGATGCTGGCGCACAAGGCCACGCACGAGGGCAAGCTGGCCGCGGAAGTGGCTTCCGGCGAGAAGAAGGAATGGGTGGCGCGCGTGATTCCGTCGGTGGCCTACACCAATCCGGAAATCGCGTGGGTCGGCGTGACCGAAACCGAAGCCAAGGCCAAGGGCCTGAAGGTCGGCGTGGCCAAGTTCCCGTGGGCCGCCAGCGGCCGTGCGATCGGCATCGGTCGTACCGAGGGCTTCACCAAGCTGATCTTCGACGAAGAAACCCACCGCATCATCGGTGGCGCGATCGTGGGCGTGCACGCCGGCGACCTGCTGGCCGAGATCGGCCTGGCGATCGAGATGGGTGCGGAGGCCGAAGACATCGGCCACACCATCCACGCGCATCCGACGCTGAGCGAATCGGTGGCGATGGCCGCGGAAATCTACGACGGCACGATCACCGATCTGTACATGCCGAAGAAGAAGTAGGTCACCACCGTTGGTGGTGACATCGACGCAAAAACCCCGGCGAAAGCCGGGGTTTTTTGTAGTTGTTGTCGGCGATGCAGCATCGCTTGGACTCGGCCTGCGCACCGAAGCGCTGACCCGATGTGCTTCTCCAAGCAGTCGCTGGGATTCTTGCTGGGCGGGTACGGATACCCTGTGGGGCGAAATCAAGGAGGAGGTGACGGCCACAGGCCGTCGCCGGGGGACATTCGCCCGACAGGGTATCCGTGCCCGCCACTCGACCAAGCCGCCCTTAAACCCTAAGCGCACAAAAAACGCGGCCCCCGATTTCCCGGAGGCCGCGCTTGGAGAGAGGCAGTGCGAAGGGCTTAGAAGACGAAGCTGACGCCTGCGACCGGACCCTTGAACTCCTGCTTCAGACCGATCGTGCCATCGCTGCCGCTCTGGTCGACGTCCAGCTTGAACCAGTCGTAGCCGGCGAACACACCGAAGTTCTTGGTGAAGCGGTAATCGACGATCGCATTGGCGCGGCTCAGATCACCGTCGTAATCGTCGAAGTTGCCCCACTTGGTGTTCAGGTACTGGCCCTGGAGCGTGATCATCCACTTCTCGGACGGGGTGAAGCTCAGGCGGGCACCGACCACCGGCGCAACACCGTCGGCCTTCTCGTCCAGGAACTCGCCCTGGTACAGATCGCCGACATCGGCGTAGGCCTTGGTGCTGACCTTCGCGTACTCCGCACCCAACTGCAGGCCGAGGTCGAACGTGTCGGTGTCCACCACCGAGTAGTCGTACACCAGGCTGGCGACCTGGTACTTCAGCTCACCCTTGATGAAGCTGCCGGCCGGCACGTTGGTGTCGCCGAAGCTCACGCCCTCGTCGAGCGTCTCGCGGCGATCCTTGTCGTACTTGAAGTAGTTGAACAGCAGGCGCTGGCGGTTGCTGATGCGGAACATGCCGTCCACGCGCGGCTCCCATTCCTTGCCACCCAGGCCGAAATCTTCGGAGAAGCCCACATCCTGGCCAGCGATGTTGGTGTTGCCGCGGATCGTGTTGTCCGAATCAATCTGCATCGCACCCAGGCGAAGCGCGAAACGGTCGTCGCCTTCGGCAGCATGGGACGGAGCGGCGTAGGAAAGTGCGGCCAGAGCGACTGGCACGGCAAGCAGGGAGAGCATCGGGCGCATCGGGGGTCCTTGCGGTGGTTCTAGTGATGTGGCGTCACATTGCCCACTGCGACGTCCACCATTCGTGAAGGTATGGTGGAGGCTGTGTGTACCGTTCATGCGCGCGGCCGGACCGCAGGTCCGTGCGGTGGCCGTTTTCGGGGCGGATTACCGTTACCCGCGGGCCACGGCGACCCTGTCCGGCCGCGACGCCGCGCCGGCCCGAAAAAAGAGGGTGGCCCCGGAGAGGGCTTCGGGGCCACCCTGTACCAGCCCGCTCGCGGGACGCCGACGAGGATTCAACGGCAGGCTCATGGATCCGACCGGGGCAAGGGGCCAAAGTTCAACATGTTGCACTGCCGCATCGCGCTGCTCCTGCGCAAACCGATTGGACCGCAGGTGGCACAGGTGCGCGGGAGGCCCCAACGGCGGGCTTACATCCGGGATGAACAGGCAGCGGTTGTCTCTCAAATTGTCCCATTGCTATAATTTGGCGGCTCGACGAGGCGTTTGCTTGCGGCCTCGGCCTTTCTACTCACAACCATGCAGGACATTCACGTGCTGAACTCCGTTGACGCGGGTCGGCGACTGATGCTGCGCGCAGCGGTTTACCCGCTCGCTGCAGTGGCTGTCCTGGCTCTTGCCCTGCTGCTGTGGGGAGGCCCGAAGGCCGCTCTGGGGGCGCTGCTCTCCGGTGTGGCGGTTTCTGCAGCCGGCTGGGTCGCCGCGCGGATGGCGCTCGGCGGCGGGGTGCAGGCGGCGGGCTCGGCGATGACCCGCCTGATCCTGGCGGTGGTGGCAAAGTGGGTGCTCGTATTCGGCGTCCTGATGGTGGGGTTCCTGGTCTTCAAGCTGCCTGCATTGGCGCTGCTGGCCGGTATCGCCGTCGGATTGATGTTCCAGGTCCTGGCTCTGGCCAGGCGCTGATCCAATTTATTTAACTCAAGGTTCCGGACACATGGCAGGCGAGGCGCTGACACCCACCTCCTACATCCAACATCACCTGCACAACCTGACGTTCCATATGCAGGAAGGTGGTTTCTGGGCAATTCACGTCGACACCATTGTGACTTCGGTCCTGATGGGTCTGTTGATGGTGTTTGGCTTCTGGATGGCAACCCGCAAGGCGACTGCCGGCGTCCCGGGCAAGTGGCAGGCGTTCGTCGAGATCTGCCTGGAGTTCGTTGACCGCCAGGCCAAGGACACCTATCACGGCACCAGCAAGCTGGTGACCCCGATCGCGATCACCCTGTTCTTCTGGATCCTCATGATGAATCTCATCAAGATGATCCCGGCCGACTTCATCGCCATGCCGCTGGAAGCCCTCGGCGTGCCGTACTGGAAGCCGGTCCCGACCGCCGACGTCAATGCCACCCTGGGCATGTCGATCAGCGTGTTCTTCCTGATGCTGTTCTTCGCGCTGCGCTCCAAGGGCCTGGGTGGATTCACCAAGGAATTCCTGACCGCGCCGTTCGGCAAATGGATGCTGCCGTTCAACCTGATCCTCAACATCGTCGAGTGGCTGAGCAAGCCGATTTCGCTGGCGATGCGACTGTTCGGCAACATGTTCGGCGGCGAAATCGTCTTCCTGCTGATCTGGGTGCTGGGCGGTGCGGGTATCGCCGGTGCCATCGCGGGCGGTGCATTCGGCCTGGGCTGGATGCTGTTCCACCTGCTGGTGATTCCGCTGCAGGCGTTCATCTTCATGATGTTGTCCATCGTGTACCTGAGCCTGTCGGAAGACGCTCACTGAGTTTCGCTTCACCCTTCATCCGTTTGTTTCTAAACCCTTAGCTATTCAAAGTTCCAGGAGAAAACCATGTACTTCGCCGTCCTGACCAACCTCGCCCAAGTCCAGAGCTCCACCGTCCTCGCCGTCGGCATCATGATCGGCCTGGCCGCGCTGGGTGCCGGTCTCGGTCTGGCCATCATGGCCGGTAAGTTCCTGGAATCGGCTGCCCGTCAGCCGGAACTGATTCCGGTTCTGCAGGTCCGCATGTTCATCACCGCCGGCCTGATCGACGCCGCGTTCATCATCTCGGTCGCCGTCGGCCTGCTGCTGGCCTTCGCCAACCCGATGATCGGCGAGTTCGTTGCACGCCTGCCGCAGGTTGCTGGTTAATCCAGCAACAGCGAAACGATCAGGCGCCTTGTGCGCCTGATCGCGGATGAAGGATCGGATGCGCCGCCACGGCGGCCCATCCACCCCGTCACCCCCGATTGAGCGAACCCCATGGATATCGGTTTTACCCTCGTTGCCCAGGGACTGGCGTTTGCCGGTCTGATCTGGATCATCGCGACCAAGATCTGGCCGCCGTTGATGAACGCCATCGAAGAGCGTCAGCAGAAGATCGCTGAAGGCCTCGCCGCTGCCGACCGCAGCCAGAAGGATCTGGCCCAGGCGCAGGAAAAGGTCAACGATGCACTGAAGGATGCGCGCACCAAGGCCAACGAGATCATCGATCAGGCCCACGCACGCGCCAACCAGATCGTTGATGCCGCCAAGAATGAAGCCATCGTCGAAGCCAACCGCCAGAAAGACCTGGCCCACGCCGAGATCGAAGCTGCCGCCAACCGTGCCCGTGAAGATCTGCGCAAGCAGGTGTCCGCGCTCGCCGTGAGCGGTGCCGAAAAGCTGCTCAAGCGCGAAATCGACGCCAACGCCCACAAGGCGCTGCTCGACGAGCTGGCCTCGGAGATCTGATCGATGAGCCAGGCCCTCACGCTTGCACGCCCGTATGCCCGCGCCGCGTTCGCGACCGCGCGCGACGAAGGCACGTTCGCGCCGTGGTCGGACGCGCTTGCGTTCTCCGCCCACGTAGCTGCCGACCCGCGCGTGGCGGCCTTGCTGTCGAACCCGGAACTGGACCGCGACGATGCCGTCGCGCTGCTGGTGCCGGAATCGTCCAGCGAGACCTTCGGTCGCTTCCTGGCCATCCTGGCCAATGCGCACCGTCTGCCGCTGCTGCCGGAAATCGCCGGCATGTACGACCAGCTGCGCGCTGAAGCCGAACACGTGGTCAAGGCCACGGTGACCTCGGCCACCGAACTGTCCGGCGCCGAACTGGACGCCATCAAGGCCGCGCTGCGCAAGCGCTTCGGCGGCGAGGTGGATGTGACGACCGCGGTCGACGCGTCGCTGATCGGCGGTGCCGTGATCGACGCTGGCGATGTGGTCATCGATGGCTCGCTCAAGGGCAAGCTGTCGCGCCTGCAGACCGCGCTCGCTAACTGAATTCATTTAACGTCCGGCGTGATCGCCGGCACTAGGACTTGACGATGGCAACCACGCTCAACCCCTCCGAAATCAGCGAACTGATCAAGAACCGCATCGAGAAGGTCAAGCTGGCCGCGGAATCGCGCAACGAAGGCACCGTGACCAGCGTGTCCGACGGCATCGTGCGCATCTTCGGTCTGGCCGACGTGATGCAGGGCGAAATGATCGAACTGCCGAACAACACCTTCGCTCTGGCCCTGAACCTGGAGCGCGACTCGGTCGGCGCCGTGGTGCTGGGTGATTACCAGAACCTCCGCGAAGGCGACGTTGCCAAGACCACCGGTCGCATCCTGGAAGTGCCGGTCGGTCCGGAAATGCTGGGCCGCGTCGTGAACGCGCTCGGCGAGCCGATCGACGGCAAGGGCCCGATCGCGGCCAAGGCCACCGCGCCGGTGGAGCGCGTTGCCCCGGGCGTGATCTGGCGCAAGTCGGTCGACCAGCCGGTGCAGACCGGTTACAAGTCCGTCGACTCGATGATCCCGATCGGCCGCGGCCAGCGCGAGCTGGTCATCGGTGACCGCCAGACCGGCAAGACCGCCCTGGCCATCGATGCGGTGATCAACCAGAAAGAAACCGGCATCAAGTGCGTGTACGTCGCGATCGGCCAGAAGGCCTCGACCGTGGCCAACATCGTGCGCAAGCTGGAAGAGAACGGCGCACTGGCGCACACCGTGGTGGTCGCTGCGACCGCGTCCGAATCGGCCGCGATGCAGTACATCAGCGCCTACTCGGGCTGCACCATGGGTGAGTACTTCATGGACCGCGGCGAAGACGCCCTGATCGTGTACGACGATCTGTCCAAGCAGGCCGTTGCCTACCGCCAGATCTCGCTGCTGCTGAAGCGTCCGCCGGGCCGTGAAGCCTACCCGGGTGACGTGTTCTATCTGCACTCCCGCCTGCTCGAGCGCGCTGCCCGCGTGTCGGAAGAGTATGTGGAGAAGTTCACCAACGGCGCCGTCAAGGGCAAGACCGGCTCGCTGACCGCGCTGCCGATCATCGAAACCCAGGCCGGTGACGTCTCGGCCTTCGTGCCGACCAACGTGATCTCGATCACCGATGGCCAGATCTTCCTGGAAACCGATCTGTTCAACTCCGGCATCCGCCCGGCCGTGAACGCCGGTATCTCGGTGTCGCGCGTCGGTGGTGCGGCCCAGACCAAGATCATCAAGAAGCTGTCCGGCGGCATCCGTATCTCGCTGGCCCAGTACCGTGAGCTGGCGGCGTTCGCGCAGTTCGCCTCGGACCTGGACGAAGCCACCCGCAAGCAGCTCGAGCGCGGTCAGCGCGTCACCGAGCTGATGAAGCAGAAGCAGTACGCCCCGATGTCCATCGCCAACCAGGCGCTGTCGATCTACGCCGTCAACGAGGGTTACCTCGACGACGTGCCGGTCAACAAGCTGCTGGCGCTGGAAGAAGGTCTGCATGCCCACTTCGCCAACACCCAGGGCGAGCTGATCAGCAAGATCAACGCGACCGGCGGCTGGGACAACGACATCGAAGCTGCCTTCAAGAAGGGCATCACCGAGTTCAAGACCACCGGCAGCTGGTAAGCCGCATGTGTGGCGGGGCCTGACGGCCTCGCTTCACCGTTGAATGGCAGCGGGGCAGAGCCCCGCTCTACGGGAAGAAGAGATGGCAAGCGGACGCGAAATCAAAACCAAGATCAAGAGCGTGCAGAACACCCGCAAGGTGACGCGTGCGCTCGAAATGGTCTCGGCCTCCAAAATCCGCAAGGCGCAGGAGCGGATGAAGACGTCGCGTCCGTATGCGCAGGCGATGAAGCAGGTGATCGGTCACCTGGCCCAGGCCAGCACCGACTACCAGCATCCGTTCCTGGTCCAGCGTGACGAGGTCAAGCGCGTCGGTTACATCGTGGTCTCTTCCGACCGCGGTCTGGCGGGCGGCCTGAACAACAACCTGTTCCGCAAGATGCTGGGCGAAATGCGCCAGTGGCAGGACAAGGGCGCCGACATCGACGTGGTCACCGTCGGCCAGAAGGCCTCGACCTTCTTCCGCCGCGTCAAGGTCAACATGGTCGGCACCGTCACCCACATGGGCGATGTGCCGCACCTGGAACAGCTGATCGGCGTGATCAAGGTCATGCTCGATGCCTTCACCGATGGCAAGGTCGACCGCGTCTACCTGGTCTACAACCGCTTCATCAACACGATGACGCAGAAGGCCAGCTTCGATCAGCTGCTGCCGTTGCCGGCCGCTGAGAAGCAGGTCGCGCATCACGACTGGGACTACCTGTACGAACCCGACGCCGCGACCGTGCTCGAGCACGTGATGACGCGTTACGTCGAGTCGCTGGTGTACCAGGCCGTGCTGGAAAACGTCGCGTCCGAGCATGCAGCCCGCATGGTCGCGATGAAGTCGGCCAGTGACAACGCGAACAAGCTGATCGGTACCCTGCAGCTCGTCTACAACAAGGCGCGCCAGGCAGCGATCACCCAGGAAATCTCCGAAATCGTCGGCGGCGCGGCAGCAGTCTGACGCGCACAGTCAAAGCACACATTAGAGGATTGCAGCAATGAGTCAGGGCAAGATCGTTCAGATCATCGGCGCCGTCGTCGACGTCGAATTCCCCCGCGAGTCGGTGCCGAAGGTGTACCACGCGCTGAAGGTGGACAACACCGAAATCACGCTGGAAGTGCAGCAGCAGCTCGGTGACGGCGTGGTCCGTTGCATCGCGCTGGGCTCCACCGACG
Source organism: Stenotrophomonas sp. TWI700 (assembly GCF_039673645.1). Lineage (NCBI taxonomy): Bacteria > Pseudomonadati > Pseudomonadota > Gammaproteobacteria > Lysobacterales > Lysobacteraceae > Stenotrophomonas > Stenotrophomonas sp. TWI700. The sequence goes on from NZ_JBDJMB010000010.1 coordinate 19,382, forward strand.
GCCTGAAGCGCAACCTGGTCGCCACCAACACCGAACGCGCCATCTCGGTGCCGGTCGGCGCGGGCACGCTGGGCCGCATCATGGACGTGCTGGGTCGCCCGATCGACGAAGCCGGTCCGGTCACCGCCAGCGACACCTGGGAAATCCATCGTTCGGCCCCGTCGTACGAAGACCAGTCCCCGGCCACCGAGCTGCTGGAAACCGGCATCAAGGTCATCGACCTGATGTGCCCGTTCGCCAAGGGCGGCAAGGTCGGCCTGTTCGGCGGCGCCGGCGTCGGCAAGACCGTCAACATGATGGAACTGATCAACAACATCGCCAAGGCGCACAGCGGTCTGTCCGTGTTCGCCGGCGTGGGTGAGCGTACCCGTGAGGGCAACGACTTCTACCACGAGATGAAGGACTCCAACGTCCTGGACAAGGTCGCGATGGTGTACGGCCAGATGAACGAGCCGCCGGGCAACCGTCTGCGCGTTGCGCTGACCGGCCTGACCATGGCCGAGTACTTCCGCGATGAGAAGGACGAAAACGGCAAGGGCAAGGACGTGCTGCTGTTCGTCGACAACATCTACCGCTACACCCTGGCCGGTACCGAAGTGTCGGCGCTGCTGGGCCGCATGCCGTCGGCCGTGGGTTACCAGCCGACCCTGGCCGAGGAAATGGGCGTCCTGCAGGAGCGCATCACCTCGACCAAGAATGGCTCGATCACCTCGATCCAGGCCGTCTACGTGCCCGCCGATGACTTGACCGATCCGTCGCCGGCCACCACGTTCGCCCATCTGGATTCGACCGTGACCCTGTCGCGTTCGATCGCCTCGCTGGGTATCTACCCGGCCGTGGATCCGCTCGACTCGACCAGCCGCCAGATGGATCCGCTGGTCATCGGCCACGAGCATTACGACACCGCCCAGCGCGTCCAGCAGACCTTGCAGAAGTACAAGGAACTGAAGGACATCATCGCGATCCTGGGCATGGACGAACTGTCCGAAGAAGACAAGCAGGCCGTGACCCGCGCCCGCAAGATCGAGCGCTTCTTCAGCCAGCCGTTCCACGTGGCCGAAGTGTTCACCGGCTCGCCGGGCAAGTACGTGTCGCTGAAGGACACCATCCGTGGCTTCAAGGCCATCGTCGATGGCGAATACGACCACCTGCCGGAACAGGCGTTCTACATGGTCGGCAGCATCGAAGAAGCGGTCGAGAAGGCCAAGAAGATGGCTGAGAAGGCCTGATGCGGCAGGGACGGGCGAGATGCCCGTCCCGACGCGTCACACGGGGTGGGCGCATGCCCACCGCTGAGGACATCCTGCGGTGGGCCCACGCCCGCCCTAAAGCGAGAAGAGTTTCATGAGCACCATCCGTTGCGACATCGTCAGCGCCGAGCAGGAAATCTTCCGTGGTGAGGCGACCCTGGTCGTGGCCACCGGTGAGCTGGGTGAGCTGGGCATCGCGCCCAAGCACGCCCCGCTGATCACCCGGCTGAAGCCGGGCAAGGTGGTGGTGACCACGCCGAGCGGCGAGCAGATCGACTTCGCCATCTCCGGCGGCATTCTCGAAGTGCAGCCGCAGGTCGTGACCGTGCTGGCCGACACCGCGATTCGTGCGCAGGACATCGACGAAGCCTCGGTCCGCAAGGCCAAGGAAGAGGCCGAGCGCATCCTGGCCAACCGTGGTGAAGCAATGGAAGTGGCCGAAGCGCAGCAGCGCCTGGCGGAAGTGTCCGCCCAGCTGCAGGCGCTGGAGCGCCTGCGCAAGAACCTCAAGCACTAAGCGGCGCGGCGCGACGGCGCCTTCCGCGAAGGGGAAAACGCCGGCTTGCCGGCGTTTTTTTTCGCCTGCCTCCCGGTACGCCGGATCAGCGGAAGATCAGGCTCCGCATCAGCAGGAACGACAGACCGGCCAGTCCGCCTTCGACCAGCGGCTTGGCCAGCCACGCATAGCGCAGCCCCAGGTGTTCGGCCGCCAGCGTCACCAGCAGCGTGCTGATCGCGGTCAATACCGCCCAGAGCAGCAGGAAGCGCACGAACCGGGGCCAGCCCAGGCGGTGCTCGCCATCGCGGGCGAACGTGTAGCGGCCGTTGAGCCAGAAGCCGAGCAGCATCCCGCTCACGCGCCCGAGCAGATTGCCCGGGGCGGCCGGCATGCCGAGTGCGGTGGCGGCCACGAACACCGCCCAGTCCACGACCAGCTGGACCAGGCCGACGACGAGGTAGCTGCTGCCTTGGCGGAGGAGACTCACGGGAAATCCGGGTGCGGACAATCCCACATGTTAACGAGCGTCGCACTAGAATTCCCCTCAACGATTCCCGGAACGTGATTTACCCATGACCCAGCCCCTGCACGTGATCATCCTGGCCGCCGGTGCCGGCAAGCGCATGAAATCAGCCCTGCCCAAGGTGCTGCAGCCCATCGCCGGGCGCCCGATGCTCGCCCACGTCATCGACACCGCGCGTCAGCTGCAGCCCGAAGCGATCCACGTGGTGTACGGCCATGGCGGCGAAGCGGTCCGGCAGGCGTTCGCCGACCAGCCCGACCTGCGCTGGGCCGAGCAGGGCCAGCAGCTGGGCACCGGCCATGCCGTACTGCAGGCGATGCCGGAGGTGCCCGATGCGGCGACCGTGCTGGTGCTCTACGGCGACGTGCCGCTGATCCGCGCCGAGACCCTGCGCCACCTGTTGTCGCAGCCGGGCCGCTTGGCCGTGCTGGTGGCCGAGGTTGCCGACCCGACCGGTTACGGCCGCATCGTGCGCAATGCGGAGGGCAAGGTGGGCGCGATCGTCGAGCAGAAGGATGCCAGCGACGAACAGCGCAGCATCCGTACCATCAACACCGGCATCATCACCGCCGAATCGACCGCACTGCGTCGTTGGCTGTCGCAGCTCTCCAATGCCAATGCGCAGGGCGAGTACTACCTGACCGACATCTTTGCCGCGGCGGCGAGCGATTACACCCCGGCCGAGATGGCCTTCGTGCAGGAGCCGCAGGACGCCGAGGGCGCCAACGATCCCTGGCAGCTGGCCCAGCTGGAGCGTGCCTGGCAGCTGCGTGAAGTGCGGGCGCTGTGCGCGCAGGGCGCACGCGTGCTGGACCCGGCACGGCTGGATGTCCGCGGCACGGTCACCGTCGGCAGCGACGTGCAGATCGACGTCAACGTGATCCTGGAAGGGCGCGTGGTGCTGGGCGACGGCGTCAGCATCGGCGCGTTCACCCGGCTCAAGGATGTCACCCTGGCCGCCGGTACCGTGGTCAAGCCGCACTGCGATCTGGACGGGGTGGTCAGCGAAGGCGCGGCGGACATCGGTCCGTTCGCCCGGCTGCGGCCCGGCACCGTGCTGGCCGAAGGTTCGCACGTGGGCAATTTCGTGGAGACCAAGAAGGTGGTGCTGGGGGCGGGCAGCAAGGCCAACCATCTCACCTATCTGGGCGATGCGGTGATCGGCAGCAAGGTCAACATCGGCGCGGGCACCATCACCTGCAACTACGACGGCGTGAACAAGTCGCAGACCACCATCGGCGACCGCGCCTTCATCGGGTCCAACAGCTCGCTGGTCGCGCCGGTGGTGATCGGGGAAGGTGCCACGGTCGCGGCAGGGTCGGTGATCACCCGCGGCGCGCCGGCGGACAAGCTGACCGTCGCCCGTGCCCGTCAGGAAACGATCGACGGCTGGAAGCGCCCCACCAAGAAGTAGTGCCGGCCGCTGGCCGGCAACCAGGCGATCCCGGGTCCACGACGGTGCCGGCCAGCGGCCGGCACTACCGGGCGTCGGCCGGCAGGAACACCGCCACGCACAGGCCGCCCTCGCGGCGGTTCTGCAGCGAGATGCGGCCGCCATGCGCTTCGACGATCTCACGGGTCAGCGCCAGACCGAGCCCGGTGCCGTTGCGCTTGGTCGAGTAGAACGGCATCAGCGCGTTCTGAAGCACCGCCTCGTTCATGCCCTTGCCGCGATCCAGTACTTCCAGCCGCAGCCACTGGGGCAGGCGGGTCAGGCGGACCTCGACGTCGTCATTCGGCGGCTCGGCCTCGCCACACGCTTCATGGGCATTCTTGAGCAGGTTCAGCAGCGCCTGCCCGAGCTGGGCGATGTCCACGCGGCTCTGCAGATCGTCGGGTACCTCCGCCATCCGGAACGGAATCTGGTGCTGCAGCCCGCCCAGGAACAGGTTCCACTGCACGGTCTGCAACTGCGGCTGCGGCAGCTTGGCGAAGCGCGCATAGCCGCGGATGAATCCTTCCAGGTGGCGGGCACGCTCTTCGATGGTGGTGAACACTTCTTCCAGCCGTTCGGTCTTGCCGCGCCGGACCAGCTCGCCACCGGAATGCGCCAGCGAGGCGATCGGCGCCAGCGAGTTGTTCAACTCGTGGCTGATCACCCGGATCACCTTCTTCCACGTCTGCACTTCCTGGCGGCGCAGTTCGGCGGTCAGCAGGCGGATCAGCAGCAGGTCGTGCGGGCGCCCGTTGAGGTGGAAGTTGCGGCGTGACAGATGGTAGATCTGCTCATCATCTTCATCGTGCTCATCGTCGCTGTCCTGGCCTTCGCCGCGCACGGCGAACAGGCTGTCGCCGCCGCGGGCGATGGCATCGCGCAGTTCGATCGGCATCGTCGCCATGACGTCGTGCATGCGCTGGCCTTCCAGCTTCCAGCCGCTGTGCAGCAGCTTGCGCGCGGCCAGGTTGGAGAACACCACGCGCTGCACGCCGTCGCCCCCGTGGGCCAGCAACAGCATCGACACCGGCGTGTTCTGCACCATGGTGTCCAGCAGCAGCTCGCGCTGGACAAGGTCCTGGCGCTGCGCGCGCAGCACGTCGCCGAGTTCGCGGTGGGCCTGGACCAGATCGCCCAGCTCATCATTGGAAGGCCAGTAGATGCCGAAGTTGTATTCGCCGTCGCGGTAGCTGCTGGTGGTGCCGGACAGGGCGCGCAGCAATGAGCGGATCGGCGCCGTCGCGCGGCGCAGGCTCCACCACATCAGCGCCAGCAGCACGACAACCGAAATGCACGTGACCGCCCAGCCGTGGTCCAGCCAGTACGCCAGGTACCACGGGAACGCGGCCGCCAGTGCCAGCACCGGCAGCAGGCGCAGGAACAACCGGAAGGTGAAGGAGCGCCGTTTCATTCGCGCGGAATGCCGTAGCGGTCCATGCGCCGGTACAGGGCCTGGCGGCTGAGCCCGAGTTCGGCAGCGGTCTGGGCGATGATGCCGTGGTTGTGGGCCAGTGCGGTCTCGATCCGGCTGCGGTCCGGGTCCACCGTCGGGGCGGCCGCGCGCGGTGCGGCGGTGCGCGGCAGGTTGAGATCGGCGACCTCGATGCGCGGGCCGGTGGCCAGCAGGTCGGCGCGCTGCAGCACGTTGCGCAGTTCGCGCACGTTGCCGGGCCAGGGGTGGCGTTGCAGCGCGGTGGCGGCGGCGGTGGACAGCGGCTTGCCACTGCCCAGGAAGCGTTCGGCCAGCGGCAGGATGTCGCCGGGCCGTTCGGCCAGCGGCGGCAGCGCCAGCTCGACGGTGTTGAGGCGGTAGTACAGATCCTCGCGGAACTGGCCGTCGCGGATCATCGTCGGCAGGTCGGCATTGGTCGCGCTGATCACACGCACTTTGACCTGGCGCTCGCGATTGGAGCCCAGCCGCTCGAAGCGGCCGGTCTCGAGTACGCGCAGCAGCTTCATCTGTCCGCTGGAGGAGAGGTTGCCGATCTCGTCCAGGAACAGCGTGCCGCCGTCGGCCGCTTCGAACTTGCCTTCGCGTGCCTTGTTGGCACCGGTGTAGGCGCCGGCTTCGGCACCGAACAGCTCGGCTTCGATCAGCTCGGCGGGAATCGCCCCGCAGTTGAGCGCGACGAACGGCCCCTTGGCGACCAGCGAGTTGGCCTGGATGATCTCGGCGATCTTCTCCTTGCCCGCACCGTTGGGGCCGGTGATCAGCACCGGCAGGGCCGAGCGTGCGACCTGGCAGGCCAGGCTGACCACGCGCTCGCTGGCCGGGTCGGCCACCACCGCGCCGCGCAGGTCGTAGCGCGCCTCCAGCGCGGAACGGTCGCGCTGTTCGCGGTCGCGGCGGCGGTCGAGTTCGCGGCGGGTTTCGGAGAGCTCCAGCAGGTTGTTGACCGTGATCAGCAGCTTGCGGTCGTCCCAGGGCTTGGCCAGGTAGTCCGCGGCGCCGGCCTTGACCAGATCGACCGCGCTGCTGAGATGCGTCCAGGCGGTCAGCAGGATCACCGGCAGGTCCGGGTGGCGGGCGCGGATCTGCTGGAACAGGGCCTCGCCTTCTTCGCCGGAGGTGGTGTCCTCGGTGAAGTTCATGTCCTGGATCACCAGGTCCACCGGCTGCTGTTCCAGCAGGTCCAGCCCCTGTTCGGGCGAAAGCGCGTGCAGGGTGTCGATGTCGTGCAGCGAGAACAGCACGTCGAGTGCGGTGCCGACGCTGGCGTTGTCGTCAATGATCAGGATCGAGGGCATGCGGCAACGAAGGACCAGGAAGTAGGCAGAGAGTACCGGAGCCGTGGGCCCTGGTGCAGGGCGGGGCCTTGCTGGCCGCTGCCGGACTGCGGCCCCCGCCATTGCGGGGACCGCCTTCGGAACGGGCCGTCAGGCACTCCGGGTGGCAACGGCGGGGGGAACGGCCGCGGCGCGGCGGGCCGGGCCGAAGACCGCGATCTGGCCGAGCAGCCACAGCAGCACCGCGCCGATCGGCAGGTAGCTGATGGGCATGCGCGGCAGCTCGTAGTTGTTCATCAGCCACAGGTTGATCGTATAGGCCATCAACATGCCCAGCACGATGCCGACCGTGGCCAGCAGGAAGTTCTCGGTCTGGAAGTAACGCAGGATCTGGCTGCGGGTGGCGCCCAGTGCACGCCGGATGCCGATCTGCTTGGTGCGCTGCTGCACCCAGAAACTGGCCAGGCCGACGATGCCCAGTGCGGTCACCACGAGCAGGGCCACGCAGACGGTGATCAGCAGGCCGACCATGGCGCGGTCGTTGGCGAAGTACTTGTTGCGCTGTTCCTCGTAGGTGGATTTGCCGCGGACCAGTCGGCTCGAATCCACCCGTTCCAGCGCCGTCACCGCGGCCTTGATCACTTCGTCCCGACGCGTGGGATCGGTGACACGGATCAGGTAGAAGCCCTCGTCGTAGGTCGCCCGCAACGGCAGCATGATCGAATACTGCATATCGCCGTTGACCGGGTTCGGGCGGCCCAGCTCCTTGACGATGCCGATGATGCGCAGGGGCATGGAACCGCTGTAGATCGTCTTGCCCAGGGCATCACCGCCGGGGAACATCTTGTCGGCAATCGCCTTGGTCACGATGATCGCCGAACCCGTTTTCTCGGCGCTCTCGTCGGTCAAGGCGTCTGCCGCGTCGCGGTACTCGTCGCTCTGGAAATCGCGGCCCGCGACCAGTTCGACGCCCAGCGTCTCCAGTGCGCCTTCGCGCGCGAAATACTGCGAGGAATTCAGCGTCGAGCGTTCCTGGTTGGGAGTCAGCCCCAGGCCCGTGTTCCAGGAGCTGTTGCGGAACGGAATCTGGTTCAGCGTCACGGCACTCTTGACGCCCGGAATGGCCTGCAACGCCGCCAGGTCTTCGCGGGTGCGCGCGGCTGCATTGACCTGGGTGCCGATGCCGCCCAGGCGGACTTCGATCAGTTCGGTCTCGGCGATGCCGCTGGGCTGGTTGATCTTCTCGATGCGCTGCCCGATCAGGAACAGCGCATTGCAGACGATGGCGCAGGTCAGGGCGATCTCGAGCACGATCAGCGACGCGGCGGTTTTATGCCGGCGCAGGGTGGAGAGGATGGGACGGATATCCATGGTGTGCTCCGGATCCTTACTGCGATTTGAGTTGGATGGCGGGCGCGACCTGCATGGCGCGCAGCGCCGGCAGGAAACCGGCCAGCAGGCTGGCGACCAGGGTCAGCGCGAAGGTCATCAGCAGCATCTGCCCATCCAGCGTGGCCAGCTTGGCGTAGTCCACCGGTTGCTGGCGCACCGCGTACAGTCCCAGCATCGCCAGCACCAGGCCGAGCAGGCCGCCGGCCAGGCCGACCGTACCGGCCTCGATGAGCGACTGCAGGAATATCTGGCCGCGGCTGGCACCCAGCGCCCGGCGCACGCCGATCTCGCCGCTGCGGCGCAGGAACTTGGCCAGCAGCAGGCCCACGGTATTGATCAGGCAGACCAGCAGGAAGCCCATCGCCAACCACAGCTGCAGGCGAACGTCACCGGGGACCACCTTCTTGTAGTCCAGCCACTCCATGACATTGCGCAGACGGACGTTGTTGGGACGCTCGAAGCGGCCGGCCGCACGCTGCTGGTCGGAGTAGTTCTCCAGGTAGCGGCGGTACTCCGCAGCCTGGCCGGCATTCTCCAGCTCCACCCAGTACTGGATCCAGGTGCAGCTGGCGGTCGGGCCGGTCGGGTCGGGCTCATTGCGGCGGCCGAAGCAGTCCATGCTGCCGCTGCGGTCGAACTTCAGCTCGATGGCCGTGGTGAAGGGAACGAACACATCTTCGCTGTCGCCATAGCGACCGGTATTGAGATCGTAGAAGTGCGGGTTGGGGTGCCAGTCGTCCAGCACGCCGACCACGGTCATCGTGTTGCCATTGAGGCGAAGCGACTTGCCCACGCTGTTGGCGCCATCGAACAGCTTCTGGTTGAGTGTCTTCGTGATCACCGCGACCCTGCCGCGGCCTTCGTCATCGGATTCCTTCCAGCCCTGGCCGTACTGGAACGGGGTATCGAACATCGGGAAGAAGTCGCCCGAGGTGTGGCGAGAATCCGTGACGAACGGACGCAGCGTGCTGCTGTCCGGCTCGATGGTGACGCCGCCACCGGTCATCATCGCCTGGCGCTTGGCATGTTTCTCGCTCAGCAGTTTGGTGGCATCGAAGCGGGTCAACTGATCGGCCGGTTCTTCGCCGGGCTGATAGCCAAGCGCCGACTGTGGATCAATCTGCACGCTGAAGAGCCGGTCGCTCTTCTGCGGAATCGGATCACCGGACAGTACGTGGAACACGGTCAGCGTGGTCATCGACGCGCCGATGCCCAGCGCGATGGCGATCACCATCAGCGCGGTCAGCACCTTGTTGCGCCGGAAGCTGCGCAGGGCCAGTCGGAAGTAGTAAGCGATCATGGCCGGCCTCAGTCGTTGGCGATGGCAGCGGCAACCGCGGGGCGCGGCGTGGAAAGTACCGGGTCGCGCAGCAGATCGGTGACCTGGCCGTCGACGATGTGCACGTTGCGCTTGGCACGGGCGGCCAGTTCGGGATCGTGGGTCACCATCACGATCGTGGTGCCCTTGGCATTGATTTCTTCCAGCAGCTCCATGACGCCACGGGCCATCTGGCTGTCCAGGTTGCCGGTCGGTTCATCGGCCAGCAGCAGGCGCGGGCTGCCCGCCAGCGCCCGCGCGATCGCGGCGCGCTGCTGCTGACCACCGGAGAGTTCGGCCGGGTAGTGCTTCATGCGCGAGCCCAGGCCCACCTGGGCCAGCGCGTGCTCGATGCGCTCCTTGCGCTCGGCAGCGGGCATGCCGCGGTAGCGCAGCGGCACATCGACGTTGTCGAACAGGTTCAGATCGGAGATCAGGTTGAAGCCCTGGAAGATGAAGCCGATCTTCTGGTTGCGCAGGCGGCTGCGCGCGTCATCGCCCAGCTGGCTGACGTCCTGGCCATCGAGCAGGTAGGTGCCGCTGGTGAAGGTCTCCAGCAGGCCGGCGATGTTGAGGAAGGTGGTTTTTCCCGAACCGGACGGACCGGTCACGGCAACGAACTCGCCTTCGCGGACATGCAGGTCCAGCGACCGCAGGGCGTGGGTTTCCACCTGTTCGGTGCGGAAGACTTTGGCGACCGAGCGCATTTCAAGCATGGCTGTTTTCCTTTGAAAGTCGAGAGGATCGAAAGGGGCTGAATCAGTTGATGGAGACGCGCTCGGCATCGCCGAACAGATCGCTGCCGGAGACCACGACGCGGTCGCCGGGCTGCAGGCCGGAAAGGATTTCCACTTCACCCAGGCTGCTCACACCGAGCTTGACCGGACGACGGACCGCACTGCTGCCGTCCATGACGTAGGCGTAGCCGTTGCCCTGTTCGACGAACGGGCCGCGCTCGATCTTGAGTGCGTTGCGGCGGGTATCGAGCAGCACCCGGGCCTGCATCCGCTGGCTCTGGCGCAGACCCTGCGGCTGCTTGTCGGCGAAACGGATGCGGGCATTGACCTCGCCGGCGACCACTTCCGGGGAGACGGCGGAAATCTTGCCGGCGAACTGGCCGCTGCCGCCGGTCAGCTGCGCAGGCATGCCGATCGTCAGCTCGCGGGCGAAGCTCTCCGGCACCTTGATCTCGATCTCGAAGCGCGACAGGTCGACCACGCCCAGGATCGGCGCATTGGCGACCACGTTGGTGTGCTGGGTCGCCTGCACCTGGCCGACCTGGCCATCGAACGGCGCACGCAGGGTGAGCGCGTCGACCTGGCGCTCGACCTCGGTCACCACCGAACGCTGGCGGTCGGCGAGCAGGCGCTTGTTGCGCGCATCGAGGTCGGCGCCCTGGGCCTTGAGCATGGCGTCCTTGCGGGCATGTTCGAGCTGGATGTCGCTCTTCTTGACCGTGTCTTCGGCCTTGGCGACATCGACCTGCGGCACCGCGCCCCCATCGAAGCCGCGCTTGTAGCGCTCCAGATCACGTACCGCGGCCTGGCGTTCGATCACCGCCTGGTCGGTATCCTTCTGTGCCGTGGCGCGCGCCAGGGTCGCATCCAGGGTGGCGCGGCTCGCCTCGGCCTGCAGGCCGGCCAAGGTGGCCTGTTCCTGGGCCAGCTTGCTGCGCAGTTCGGGGCTGTCGATCACGGCCAGTTCCTGGCCCTGCTTGACCACGTCACCGGCCACTACCTTGAGGTTCACGTTGCCGGCGGAGATCGCATACAGCACCGGGTTGTTGGCCGCGATCACGCGACCGTCCGCGGCGATGTCGCGGACCATGTCGCCGCGGGTGACCTCGGCGATGCGGACGCGGGCGCTGTCGTAGGAGCGGCTGGCCCCGAGCCAGGCACGGGCGGCGAAGCCGATCGCCACCAGCACGACCAGCGCGGCGACCGCCGGCCACAGCCAGCGCTTCCACGGGGCGGGCGCGGCATGCGAGGAAAGGGTCTGGTCCTGGGCGGAAGTGTCGCGGATCATCGGGCTCGTTCGCGGTTGGGTTGCGGAGTACCAAGCAGACGCCGTGCCAAGTTTTCACCCTTTGAAAACAATGGCTTGCGAAATCTGCCGGGTGTCCGTGTGTCCGCGGACACCGGGTCGGACACTTTCGTTAAGCGGACAGCGCCCAAGCGTCCGGGGCCCCCGCGCTAGAATGCGAGGCTTACCAGCAGGGATCTGAATCTATGTGCGGCATTGTGGGAGCGATCGCGCATCGCGACGTGGTACCGGTACTCATCGAGGGATTGAAGCGACTGGAGTATCGGGGGTATGACTCCTCCGGCATCGCCGTGATCGACGCCTCTGCCGCCGCACCCGATGTCCGCCGCGTGCGCCGCACCGGTCGCGTGGCCGAGATGGAGAAGGCAGCCGCGAGTGAAGGCTTCCAGTCTCTGCTGGGCATCGGCCACACCCGCTGGGCGACCCACGGTGGCGTGACCGAGGCCAATGCGCACCCGCACATCAGCCACGGCGTGGCGCTGGTGCACAACGGCATCATCGAGAACCATGAAGAACAGCGCGAGAAGCTGCGCGCGCTGGGCTACGTCTTCGAGTCGCAGACCGACACCGAAGTGATCGCGCACCTGATGCACCATCATCTGAAGGCAGGCGACAGCCTGCTGTCGGCGCTGCAGCGCACGGTCAAGGAACTGACCGGTGCCTATGCGCTGGCGGTGATGAGCCGTGCCGAGCCGGATCACTTCGTGTGCGCGCGCATGGGCTGCCCGCTGCTGATCGGCGTGGGCGAGGGCGAGAACTTCGTCGCCTCCGACGTCTCGGCGATCCTCCAGGCCACCCGCACGGTGATCTTCCTGGAAGAGGGCGACACGGCCGATATCCGCCGCGATGGCGTGCAGGTGTACGACGAACACAATCAGCCGATCGTGCGCGACGTGCATCTGTCCGACGTATCGCTGGCCTCGCTGGAGCTGGGCCCCTACCGCCACTTCATGCAGAAGGAAATCCACGAGCAGCCGCGCGCGCTGGGCGACACCATCGAAGCGGCGATCGATGCCGGCGGTTTCCCGGCCACGCTGTTCGGCAAGAATGCCGAGGCCGTGCTGTCGGATATCGAAGGCGTGCAGATTCTTGCCTGCGGTACCAGCTATTACGCCGGGCTGACCGCGCGCTACTGGATCGAAGCGATCGCCGGGCTGCCGTGCAGTGTCGAGATCGCCAGCGAATACCGCTATCGCGCGGCCTACGCGAATCCCAAGCACCTGATCGTCACGATCTCCCAGTCCGGCGAAACACTGGATACGATGGAAGCGCTCAAGTACGCCAAGTCGCTCGGCCACCTGCATACGCTCTCGATCTGCAACGTGCCCGAGAGCGCGATCCCGCGCGCCAGCGAACTGGTCTGCTACACCCGTGCCGGTGCCGAGATCGGCGTCGCGTCGACCAAGGCCTTCACCACCCAGCTGGCCGCGCTGTTCCAGCTCACCGTGGTGCTGGGCAAGCTGCACGGCCGCATCGATGCCGCGCAGGAAGCGGACTACCTGGAGCAGCTGCGCTTCCTGCCGGGCAGCGTGCAGCATGCGCTGAACATGGAGCCGCAGATCGCCGCGTGGGCCGAGCGCTTCGCGCGCAGGAACAGCGCGTTGTTCCTGGGCCGTGGGCTGCATTACCCGATCGCGCTGGAAGGCGCGCTCAAGCTCAAGGAAATCTCGTACATCCACGCCGAGGCCTATCCCGCCGGCGAGCTCAAGCATGGCCCGCTGGCGTTGGTGGATGAAGAGATGCCGGTGGTGGTGATCGCCCCGAACGACAGCCTGCTGGAAAAGGTCAAATCCAACATGCAGGAAGTGCGTGCCCGCGGCGGTGAGCTGTTCGTGTTCGCCGACCAGGACAGCAACTTCGTCGAGTCCGAAGGCGTGCATGTGATCCGCACGCCGCGCCATGCCGGTGTGCTGAGCCCGATCGTGCATACGATTCCGGTGCAGCTGTTGGCCTATCACACCGCGCTGGCCCGCGGGACAGACGTGGACAAGCCGCGCAACCTGGCCAAGAGCGTGACGGTGGAGTGATGCGTCCGCCGCCAAGGCGGCGCTGATGCGTATCGAGGGTGGTCCTGCGGGGCCACCCTTTTTTGTGCGCCACCCATGGGGTGGCTCTACGCGGCCGCCGGCACTGGAACTTTAGTCGTGCCCTGCGGCGGCATTCAGCGACGGTTTTACTGGCGGTGCCATTCTCAGGGTCGTCCCCCGCTTCCACGACGAACCGTCCCAGATTTGCAAACTCCTGGGCCGGGGTGCGGACGTAGAATCGAATGACCGAGGACCGCGTGGCGATGCCACCGACCTCGCTGCAACCAGGCGCATCTCTCGACTTCAGTAACCTGTAACAGGAAACAAGAATGAACGTCCGCGAACTCCTGCAATCCAAGAAAGAAGCCATCGTCACCATCGATGTGGAAGACACCATCGGTGCCGCGGCCCACAAGATGAGCGCGCACAAGATCGCTGCCCTCGTGGTGATGAAAGACGATGCACCGGTGCGTATCGTGTCCGAGAAGGACATCGTGCGCAGCCTTGCGGAAGATGGTCCCCAGGCGGGCAGGCGGGTCATTTCCACGCTGCCGTCGGCAGGGCTGGAAGGCATCGGTCCCGACGCGAGCCTCAAGCAGGCGATGGCGCTGATGACGTACTCCCGCCATCGTCATCTGATGGTGACCGAGGGCGCCACGCTGGTCGGCATCCTGAGCCTGGGCGATATCGTGAAGAATCTGCTCAGCGAGCTGGAGCTGGAAAAGGCGGTCCTGCAGGACATCTACATGGCGGCGCACTGACGCTGTCCGATCTGCGTTGACGGGCATTGCCGGCCATCGGCCGGCAACCCCATGCGAGGTCAACGTGTGCGTTGAACCTCGACCAGGTGCTGGAGGTCGTCCTTCAGCAGCCGATAGGCGTCCTCGCGCGCCGCATCGCCGGTCTGCCGCAGTACCCACGACGGATGCACCGTGGCAAACGCCCGCGTGCCATCGTCCAGTACGTGCCAGCGCCCGTGGTTCTTCATCAGGTTGAAGCCGGCCCCGAACACGGCCGTGGCCGCGCTCGCCCCCAGGCAGACGATTACCTGCGGTCGCACGTTCTCGATCTCGCCCATCAGCCACGCCCGACACGCGTTGATGTGGGTCATCTGCGGCTTACTGTGGATGCGCCGCTTGCCGCGCCGCTCGAAACGGAAGTGCTTGACCGCATTGGTCAGGTAGAGCGCGCTGCGCTCGACGCCGAGTTCGCGCAGCGCACGATCCAGCAGCTGCCCGGCGGGGCCGACGAACGGATGCCCGCTCAGGTCCTCGCTGTCCCCGGGTTGTTCGCCGACCAGCATGATCGATGCATTCGGTGGACCTTCACCGAACACCGTCTGCGTGGCCGGTTCCCACAGCGGACAGCGGCGGCACGCCGCGGCGGCATCGCGAAGCGCGTCGAGCGTGGCAGGCGTCGTCTCTGTGGCCGGCTCCGGTGCCGCGATGGCCTGGGGGATGCGCCGCCGCGGGGCCTGCGCTTCACGGTCATGCATCTCCTGCACCCGGTCACCGGCATCACGCACCAGCTGTGGCAGCAACGAGGCTTCCGGCAGGTGCTTCCAGTATCTGGTGGGCATCTCCTGCTGCATCATCCGGGTGTTGAGCCGGGCCGGATTGAAGATGTTGGCGTAGTAGGTGCGCCACAGTTCTTCGCGTGCGTCTTCCATCGGCGCATCGCTCTGGTGGCCGCCCGCGCCGAACGACAGCTGCTGCCCATCCCAGTGCACGCTGCGGTACGGCGTCAGGATCGCCCAGCGCATGCCGGCGAATCGTCGCGCGAAAAACGGTGCGACGCGGTCGACGATCTGGTGATCCGGTTCGAACCAGGCAATGAACGCGTCTTGTTCGCCGGGCACCTCCCGGAAGCGCACGAAGGCCTTCATCTTGTGCGTATCGCGGCGTACCGCCTGGCTCAAGGCCATGGCGCGGAGCACGTCGGCATCGGCGGGATTGGACAGCAGGCTGCGTTCGCCATGGGTGATGCGCCACAGCATGCGATAGAGCAGTGACATCCGCTGCGGATCGCGATGGCACAGGCAGATGGCAGCCAGCTCGACAAAGCTCTTGGGGACATGGACCTGCGGCTCGGCCGGTGGCGCGCTGTCCTCCACCGAGCTCAGCGATGGCGCATCCAGCAGCGACGTCTCGCTGCCAGGCAACCAGTCCAGCTGATCCGGCGCGACCGCGTGGCGCAGGGCCAGGCGCGCGGCGGTGCGCCAGGCTTCCAGAGACCACGCCGGGTCGACCCGCACACTCCAGCGCGCCATGTCAGCTCGCGGCCGCGTCGGGGAACAACGCACCCTGTCGCGGCGGTGGTGCCAGTCGGGCCCGCAGCGCCGCCGTATCATCCAGTGCACGCCGCGGATGATGGTCGGCCAGCTGCACGAACGGCAGCAGCTTGCTCATGGGTGCACGCAGGCGGGCCACATCGGCCACGCGCAGACGACCATGCCGCCGCGCCATCAGCACGCGCTTGACGTTGCGTACGCCGAGCCCGGGCACGCGCAGCAGCAGCTCCTTGGGCGCGATGTTGAGATCGACCGGGAAGCGCTCGGGGTGGCGGATCGCCCAGGCCATTTTCGGGTCGATGTCCAGGTCCAGCATGCCGCCCTGGGTGGTATCGGTGATTTCCTCCACGCCGTACCCGTAGAAGCGCAGCAGCCAGTCCGCCTGGTAGAGGCGGTGCTCGCGTGCCAGCGGCGGTGCCTGCAGGGGCAGCGCCTTGCTGGCATCGGGAATGGGGCTGAAGGCGGAGTAATAGACGCGGCGCATCCGATAGTTGCCGTACAGATTGTCGGCCGCGCTGAGGATCTGGTTGTCGCTGGCACCGTCGGCGCCGACGATCATCTGGGTGCTCTGCCCGGCCGGCGCGAAGCGGGGCGCGCGGGCCCGGCGGCCGCGCAGGGCCGGCGCGGGGGGCGCTGCGGCGGCTGCCGAGGATGATGGCGCGTCAGGGTCCGGATGTGACGTGCGCGCTTCCTTGGCTTCCTCGATGCGCCAGCGCAGCTCGCCCATCGCGCCGCGGATCGACGGCAGGGATTTCTCCGGCGCGAAGCTGGCCAGCCCGGCCTCGGTGGGCAGCTCGATGTTGATCGACAGCCGATCGGCATGGCGACCGGCAAGCGCAAGCAGTTCCGGAGAGGCTTCCGGAATGGTCTTGAGGTGGATGTAGCCGCTGAACCGGCGTTCTTCGCGCAGCACGCGCGCGATCTCCACCATCTGCTCCATGGTGTAGTCGGCATTGCGGATGATCCCGCTGGAGAGAAACAGCCCCTCGATGTAGTTGCGCTTGTAGAAGTCCATCGTCAACGCGACCACTTCCTCCACGCTGAAACGCGCCCGCTGCACGTTGCTCGATACGCGGTTGACGCAGTACGCGCAGTCGTAGATGCAGAAGTTGGTCAGCAGGATCTTGAGCAGCGACACGCACCGGCCATCGGGCGTGTAGCTGTGGCAGATTCCCATCCCCTCGGTACTGCCGATGCCGCCGGATGCACGCGAATCGCGCTTGCCCGCGCCGCTGGAGGCGCAGGACGCGTCGTACTTCGCGGCATCGGCAAGGATGGCCAGTTTGCGGATCGTCTCCATGGAAAGACCGTACCGAGGCACGATCTCATCCAGTGAGACGCATCAGATAGTCCCTGAAGAATTCAGGTTCCGCCTCAGCCTTCGAAGGTCACCGTCACCGAGTCCGCGCTGTAGGTGGCCGGCCCATGGAACACCACTTCGATATTGTTGCCATCCGGATCCAGCGCGAACGCCGCGTAGTAGCCCGGATGGTAAGGACGCTCGGCCGGGGCGCCGTTGTCCTTGCCACCGTTGACCAGTGCCGCCTGGTGGAAGGCCTCGACGGTGGCGCGGTCGCGCGCCTGGAAGGCGAGGTGGTGGCGACCGGTGAGCTGGCCCAGCGCCGCGTCGCTGTCCGGCGTGGAGATGAACAGTTCGTCGGCCCAGAAGTAGGTGTCGCCTTCGCCGGCGATCGGAATGCCGATCGTGTCGAACACGGCCTGGTAAAAGCGGCGGCTGGCGGCGAGATCCCTGACCACCAGCTGCAGGTGATCGATCAGGCGGCCGCGGTGCAGTTCCATCGTTTCCATACCGACTCCGTTGGGTGGTGGGACGGGGCGCAGATATACCACTGGACGCAGCGCGACGCATCGCGGCGGTGTCGACCTTGCTGACTACGCGCTGCGGTCTGTCGGCCACGGCCCTTCCGCCGGCCCGCACGCTGACCTACGCTGCGCGCTGGCGTCATGAACGCGCAGGCGGAGGAGGCACGATGCTGTGGATGGTGATGGTGGCCCAGGCGGTCGCAGGCGATGCGGGTTATGAACAGGTGCGGGCGCTGGCGCAGCGCGATGAAGCCAGCCTGGCACCGGCGGCGTATGCGGAGATGCTGGACAGCATGAGCCGGGTCGGCGGCGCCAGCTTTACGCGCTGCATGCCCACGCCCGCGCCGCAGGCGCTGGCGCCCTTCACCGTGGTGCTGCAGCTGGATGCGCAGGGCAAGGTGGTGCGGACATGGCGCCAAGGCGAGGAGGCGGTCGCGCGCTGCGTCGATGCGGGGTTCGTCGGGAAAACGTTGTTCGTGCCGCCGAAAGCGCCGTTCCATGCGGCCTTCGAGTTCCAGGTCCAGCCCTAACCTCGACAACACGCCGGCGGGGCCGGCGCGTCGTACAGAGGCGGGATCAGGCGATCGGGGTATTGGAGATGATCTCCACCCAGTAGCCGTCCGGATCCTTGATGAAGGCCAGGTGCTTCATGCGGCCGTCTTCCAGGCGCTTCTGGTAGGGCACCTGCAGGGCGTCGAAGCGCTTGCAGGCGGCCTGGATGTCCGGCACGGAGACACAGATGTGGCCGAAGCCGCGCGGGTCGGTATTGCCGTCGTGGTAGACCGGGCCGTCCTGGTTCTCGGTGCCATGGTTGTGGGTCAGCTCGAGCACGCCGGGGATGCCGGCCATCCACACGCGGCGCGCGTCGTCGCCCTCGGGGATCTGGGTGCCGGCCGGCAGCAGGGCCAGGAAGTACAGGCTGAACTGCGCCTCGGCGAAGTCGCGCTGGTCGATCAGGCGGAAGCCGAGCACGCGGGTGTAGAAGTCCAGCGATGCGGCGGCGTCCTTGACGCGCAGCATGGAGTGGTTGAACACGAAGCCGGTGGTTTCGGCGGGCACCTGGGCGGCGACACCCGGCTGGTTCTGGAAGGCGGCAAGGCTCATGGGGGATCCTGGGGCGGGGCCGCATCGGCGCGGCGGACACGCCATTTTAGCGGTCCCGGCTGGGCGGGGTGGCGGGTAGAATGGTGTGTCTCCCTGAGCAGCGTTCATCATGTCCCAGCGTGAATGGGTGGCCGCCGCCATCCGCAAGATCGAAGCCGATTTCAACCGTTCGGCCGATACCCACCTGATTCCGATGGACCTGCCGGGGTTCGAGGGCATCGACCTGTACTTCAAGGACGAGTCCAGCCACCCCACCGGCAGCCTGAAGCATCGCCTGGCGCGCTCGCTGTTCCTGTACGCACTGACCAACGGCTGGCTGCGCGAAGGACGTCCGGTGATCGAAGCCTCCAGCGGCTCCACCGCCGTGTCCGAGGCGTATTTCGCGCGGCTGCTGGGCCTGCCGTTCATCGCGGTGATGCCGGCAACGACCTCGCCGGAGAAGATCGCGGCGATCGAGTTCCATGGCGGCCGTTGCCATCTGGTCGAGCGTGCCTGCGACCTGAACTGCGATTCGGAAACGCTGGCCCGCGAAACCGGCGGCCACTTCATGGACCAGTTCACGTATGCCGAGCGTGCGACCGACTGGCGGGCGAACAACAACATCGCGGAATCGATCTTCAAGCAGATGGCCGAGGAGCCGCATCCGGTGCCCGAGTGGATCGTGTGCAGCCCGGGCACCGGCGGCACCGCGGCGACGCTCGGCCGCTACGTGAGCTACCGCCGGCATGACACCCGCATCCTGTGCGCGGACCCGGAGGTCTCGGTGTTCTATGACGGCTATTGCGCCGCGCTGGCCGGGCAGCCCTGGCGCGAGCTGACCTGCAGTGGCGGCTCGCGGGTGGAAGGCATCGGCCGGCCGCGGGTGGAGTCCAGTTTCATCCCGACCAGCGTCGATGCGATGGTCAAGGTGCCCGATGCGCTGAGCCTGGCGGCGATGCGCCACGTCAGCCGCCAGCTGGGCCGCCGCGTGGGCGGCTCCACCGGGACCAACTTCATCGGCGTGCTGCAGGCCGCGCAGCTGATGCGCGATGCCGGCCGCAGCGGCTCGATCGTGACCATCCTGTGCGACAGCGGCGAGCGCTACGCGCACAGCTATTACAACCCCGAGTGGTACCCGAAGCAGGGCATCGACGTGGAGGGCGCCGATGCACTGCTCGCCGCTGCCGTGGCCGGGCAGGGGCTGCCCGTGCTGCCCTGCGTCTCGCTGGAAGCGCTGTACTGAGCGGGGCGCCGGATCTGGCGTGAACCTGGCCCATCGGCGCACGCCGGGGCCTTGTGCGGGGTGGGGGGCAATGCCATATCGTGGGGTGATGCCGCTGCGGCGGCCCCGTTGTCTGGAGATGCCTGTGACCCCCACCAACCCCCTGCTCGATTTTTCCGGCCTGCCGCGCTTCGATGCGATCCGGCCCGAGCACATCGCCCCGGCGATCGACGCGCTGCTCGCCGAGGCCGAGGCGGCGGTGAAGACCGCCGAGACCGTCACCCCGGTGACCTGGGCGAGCTTCGCCGACCCGCTCGACGATGCCACCGAGCGCCTGTGGCGCGCGTGGGGCCAGGTCGGCCACCTGCAGGCCGTGGTGAACACCCCGGCGCTGCGCGAGGCCTACAACGCCAACCTGCCCAAGGTGACCCGCTTCGGCAGCGCGCTGGGCCAGAACCTGGCGCTCTACCAGCAGTACCGGGCCCTGGCCGCCGCGCCGGAAGCGGCGCAGTACGATCCGGCACGCCGCAAGGTGCTGGAGAACGCGCTGCGCGATTTCCGCCTGGGCGGTGCTGAACTCGATGACGCCGGCAAGGCGCGCTACAGCGCGATCCGCGAGGAACTGTCCGCGCTGTCGGCGACGTTCTCGCAGAATGTGCTGGACGCCACCGATGCCTGGTCGCTGCACGTGGAAGACCCGGCCGAGCTGGCCGGCCTGCCGGACGACGTGATCGCTGCCGCGCGTGCCGCGGCGGAGAAGGACGATCTCCCCGGCTGGAAACTGACCCTGCAGATGCCGTGCTACCTGCCCGTGCAGACGTATGCCGAGCATCGCCCGTTGCGTGAAGCGCTGTACCGCGCCAACGCGATCCGTGCCTCCGAGTTCGGCGATGCCGCGCTGGACAACAGCGGCAACATCGATCGCGTGCTGGCGCTGCGTGCGGAGCTGGCCACGCTGCTGGGCTTCGCCAACTACGCCGAGTATTCGATCGCGACCAAGATGGCCGAGGATGCACCGCAGGTGCTGAGTTTCCTGCGCGATCTGGCCGCGCGTGCCAAGCCGTTCGCACAGCGCGACCGCGCCGAGCTGGAGGCGTTTGCCCGCGACGAACTGGGCATGCCCCCGCTGGAGGCCTGGGACCTGGCGTTCGCCGCGGAGAAACTGAAGCAGGCGCGTTACAGCTATTCCGAGCAGGAGGTGAAGCAGTACTTCACCGAGCCGAAGGTGCTGGACGGCCTGTTCAGCGTGATCCGCAGTCTGTATGGCCTGGTCGTTCAGCCGGACAACGCGCCGGTATGGCACCCGGATGTGCGCTTCTTCCGCCTGGTCGACGCACAGGGTGGGCTGGTCGGCCAGTTCTATCTGGATCTGTACGCACGCGAAGGCAAGCGCGGCGGCGCGTGGATGGACGATTGCCGCAACCGCCGCGAGACCGCCGCCGGTGTGCAGACGCCGCTGGTGTACCTGGTCTGCAATTTCGGCAAGGGCGCCGCGGGCCAACCGGCGACCTTCAGCCACAGCGATGTGACCACGCTGTTCCATGAAATGGGCCATGGCCTGCACCAGTTGCTGACCCGCATCGGCGAACTCGGCGTGGCCGGCATCAACGGCGTGGAGTGGGATGCGGTGGAGCTGCCGAGCCAGTTCATGGAGAACTTCTGCTGGGAATGGGAGCGCGTGCAGGCGATGACCGCCCACGTGGGCACAGGCGAGCCGCTGCCTCGCGCGCTGTTCGACCGCATGCTGGCCGCGCGCAATTTCCAGAGCGGCATGTTCACCGTGCGCCAGCTGGAATTCGCCCTGTTCGACATGCAGCTGCACAGCGATTTCGATCCGACCCAGGACAGCGTGCAGGCGTTGCTGGAACGCGTGCGCGATGAAGTGGCGGTCAACCGCCCACCCGCCTGGAATCGCTTCCCCAATCAGTTCAGCCACATTTTTGCCGGTGGCTATGCGGCCGGCTATTACAGCTACAAATGGGCCGAAGTGCTCAGCGCCGATGCCTATGCTGCGTTCGAGGAAGCCCCGGACAAGGTGACCGAAACCGGCCAGCGCTTCCGCGATGAAGTGCTGGCGCGGGGCGGCAGCCGCAGCGCCGCCGAGAACTTCGCCGCGTTCCGAGGGCGCGCACCGACCGTGGATGCGCTGCTGCGCCATAACGGGATGGCGTGATCCCGGAGGCCGCATCGTGCCGGCCGCTGGCCGGCGCCTCGCGTAAATCCGGCTGCCGGGTAGTGCCGGATGTCGGTAGTACCGGCCGCTGGCCGGCTCTGCACCATGCCGCGAGGGGCGTGGTGCCATGCAATACGGGGAGCCGGCCAGCGGCCGGCACTACCCGGCAGCGTGATCGGGCCGCACGTGGATCACTCCGCGTAGATCATCTTCCGGGTCATGCCGCCGTCGACGATGTGGTCCTGGCCGGTGATGAAGCCGGCCAGGTCCGAGAGCAGGAAGACGGCCAGCGCGGCGATGTCCGGCGGCTGGCCGACCCGGCCGACCGGATGCTGCGCATGATCGCGGCGCGAGAGCTTGGGCGTGCGCCGGCGTGACGGTGCCTGCCAGGCATCGGTGGTGATCCAGCCGGGGCTGATGCTGTTGACCCGCACCGCCGGCCCTTCGCTCAACGCGAGCGCATGGGTGAAGGCGACCAGCCCGCCCTTGGCGGCGGCATAGGCTTCACTGTCCGGTTCGGACTGCCACGCGCGCGTCGAGGCGATGTTGATGATCGCGCCCGTATGTTCGCGCAGGGCCGGGAGCGCATGCTTGCTGCACAGGAAGGCGCCCTGCAGGCTGGAGAGGCGGCGTTGCCACTCCGCCACCGGCATGTCCGCCAACGGCGTGCCATGCGCGCTGGCGATGCCGGCATTGTTGACCAGGCCGTCGATGCGGCCAAAGCGCTTGAGCGTGGCCTTCATCAACGCCTGCACGCTGCGCTCGCTGGCCACGTCCGCGCGCTGGAACGCCGCGCGTTCGGGCAGCGCCCATTCCTTCAGGCAGGCCTTGCCGGCATCGGCATCCAGATCGGCGATCATCACGCTGCCGCCGGCGCCGAGCACGGACTGCGCGATGCCGCGGCCGACGCCCTGCGCACCGCCGGTGATCACCACCACGCGGTCGCGCAGCGGCTGTGCCGGCCAGTCGAGGATGGCCGGTGTCAGTGACACGGCGGCATGTCGTTGCGGCCCAGCAGGCGCGTCCAGCCTTCGATGCCCAGCTTGTCCAGCGTTTCGATGTTGCGCTCCACGATCACGTCCGGATCCGGGAACGCGGCGACCGCACGCTCGACGCTGTCTTCGCGCAGCAGGTGCAGGGTCGGGTAGGGCGCGCGGTTGGTGTAGTTGCTCACGTCATCCGGCGCCGCGCCGGCGAACTGGTACTGCGGATGGAAGCTGGCCACCTGCAGGATGCCCTGCAGATCCAGTGCTTCGATCGCCGCATCGGCGTTGTCGAGGAAATCGTTGTAGTCCAGGAAATCGGTCAGCACGTCCGGGTGCACGATCAGCGTGGTGTCGATCTGCTCGGCCGGGGTATCGCGCAGCAGGATCAGCTCTTCGGCCAGTTCTTCGACCAGTGCTTCGGGGGTGGTGGCATCGCTGAGCACGAACCGCACCTGGTCCTTCACGTACACCGCTTTGGCGAACGGGCACAGGTTCAGGCCGATGACGATCTGCTCCAGCCACTTCCGGGTCTCGGCGATCGGGTCGTGGGTGGCGGTGAGGGACGCATCGTTCATGGCGGGCGGTGTCGCTGGCTGGGCTGTTGATTGTACGGCGCGGCGTGTGGGCACCGGTGTACGCATGCTTCCACTGTCCATTAACTGGACACCCGTCATGCTGATAAATCCTTATCCGGCAAGTACTTGCAGCACGCGAGCCACTGACCAATAGGCAGTGGCCCGCCGCAGGTATCCAATGGCCGGGTACACGACGCAAGGAGTTATCCGCGATGGCAACACAAGCATTCCTGCCGACGGCCACCTGGTCCGGCAAGCTCTTCGATGGCCAGTGGACCTCGGGTGCAGGCACCCAGGACGTGGTCGAACCGGCCACCGGCGAACGCCTGGGCGAGATCGCGATGGCCGACCCGGCGCAGATCGCGCGCGCCGCCGCCACCGCCGCCAAGGCGCAGCGCGACTGGGCCAGCGCCCCGTACGACACCCGCGCGCAGATCCTGCGCCGCGCCGCGCAGCTGGCCGAAGAACACAACGACGAGATCGTGCAGTGGCTGGTCCGCGAAAGTGGCTCGACCCAGCTCAAGGCGGGCTTCGAGGCCAAGGTGAATACCAAGGCGCTGCATGAAGCGGCGGCACTGCCCTCGCGCAGCATCGGCGAAGTACTGCCGTCCGAACCGGGCCGGTTGAACCTGGCGCGTCGCCGCCCGCTCGGCGTGGTCGGGGTGATCGCGCCCTTCAACTTCCCGCTGTACCTGGCCATGCGTGCGGTCGCCCCGGCGCTGGCGCTGGGCAACGCGGTGGTGCTCAAGCCCGATCCGCGTACCGCCGTGTGCGGTGGCTTCGTGATCGCGCGCCTGTTCGAACTGGCCGGGCTGCCGGCCGGCCTGCTGCACGTGCTGCCCGGTGATGGCGCGGCCGGGGCGGCGCTGACCAGCGACCCGAACATCGCGATGATCCAGTTCACCGGCTCCACCGGCGCCGGGCGCAAGGTCGGCGAAGCGGCCGGCAAGCACCTCAAGAAAGTGTCGCTGGAACTGGGCGGCAAGAACTCGCTGATCGTGCTCGACGACGCGGACATGGAGCTGGCCATCGCCAACACGGCGTGGGGCGTCTACCTGCACCAGGGCCAGATTTGCATGGCCACCGGCCGAGTATTGGTCCAGCGCAGCATCCATGCCCGCTTCCTGGAGAAGCTGGTGGCCAAGGCGAAGTCGCTCAAGGTCGGCAATCCGGCCGATGGCGAGGTGGCGATCGGGCCGCTGATCAACGCCCAGCAGCGCGACCACGCCGCGCGCATCGTCGCCGAGGCGCAGGCCGCCGGTGCCACGCTCGCGACCGGGGGTGGCTACAAGGATCTGTTCTTCGAACCGACCGTGCTCAGCGATGTGAGCCGCGACAACCCGGCCTTCCACGAAGAAATCTTCGCGCCGGTCGCGGTGGTGGTGCCGTTCGATACCGATGACGAGGCGGTCGAGCTGGCCAATGACAGCGAGTACGGCCTGTCGATGGCGATCGTGTCCAGCAATGTCGGCCGCGCACTGAAGCTCGGCGAACGACTGCGCACCGGCCTGCTGCACATCAACGACCAGACCGTGAACGATGAGGTGATCAATCCGTTCGGTGGCGTCGGCGCCTCGGGCAACGGCACCAGCATCGGTGGCCCGTCCAACATCGACGAGTTCACCCAGTGGCAGTGGATGACCGTCAAGGGCGAAGCGCCCGCGTATCCGATCTGAACCAGGAGACCCTCATGACCGCAACAGCAGAACTGCGCGACATCACCGTGGCCGTGGTGCGCGAAAAAGAACAGCCCTTCACGATCGAGAAGGCGCGCATTCGTGGCCCGCAGGACGACGAGGTACTCGTCCGCGTGGTCGCCACCGGCCTGTGCCATACCGACCTGATCGTGCGTGACCAGTACTACCCCGTGCCGCTGCCGGCGGTGCTCGGCCATGAAGGCGCGGGCATCGTCGAAGCGCTCGGCCCGGGCGTGAAAGACCTCAAGGTGGGCGACCACGTCGTGCTGACCTACGGCGCCTGCGGCCACTGCAATCCGTGCAGCGGCGGCCATGGCGCGTACTGCAAGGACTTCTTCGGGCTCAACTTCGGTGGTGGTGCGCTGGATGGTTCCACCGCGATCCAGGATCCGGACGGCAACCCGCTGCACGATCACTTCTTCGCGCAGTCCTCGTTCGCCACTTACGCACTGAGCCGCGAGAACAACGCGATCAAGGTGCCCGACGACGCGCCGATCGAACTGCTCGGCCCGCTCGGCTGCGGCATCCAGACCGGCGCCGGTGCGGTGATCAATTCGCTCAAGGTGACCGCCGGCAGCAGCTTCGCCAGCTTCGGTGCGGGCGCGGTCGGCCTGAGTGCGGTGATGGCCGCGCGCGTGGCCGGTGCGACCACCATCATCGCCATCGATGTGGTGCCTTCGCGCCTGGAACTGGCCACGGAACTGGGGGCCACGCATGTGATCAACAGCCGCGAGGTCGATGTGGTCGACGCGGTGCGCGGGATCACCGGCGGCGGCGCCAACTTCGCACTGGAATCCACGGGGCGTCCGGAGGTATTGGCACAGGGCATCGAAGCGCTTGGTGGGCTGGGTGTGATCGGCGTGGTCGGCGCCCCGAAGCTGGGGACCAAGGCCGAGTTCGACGTCAACAACCTGCTGCTCGGCGGACGCAGCATCCGCGGCATCGTGGAAGGCGACAGCGTGCCCAAGGTATTCATCCCGCAGCTGGTGCAGCTGTACCAGCAGGGCCGCTTCCCGTTCGACAGGCTGGTCAAGTTCTACCCGCTGGACCAGATCAACCAGGCCGCCGAGGACAGCACCCGCGGTGTCACCCTCAAGCCGATCCTGACCATCGGCGGGTGAAACGGTCCGTCGCGGGCATGCGTGCCTGCGACGACGTATCAGTCAGCTTTGCGGGAGTAGGCTGTCGGTCCGAGGTGGAGATCGACCGATGGCCGCGATGGTTCTGGAACAGCAGCAGGTACTGGCCGCCGCCCGTCAGCGCTTCGCCGAGGGCGGCGCGCTGATGGACAGCGTGGTCAGCCCGCCGGTACTGCGCTCCTGGGAGCGCTCGCGCCAGGCCGGCGTGCAGCCCCGGCAGGAGCCGTATTACGCGCCCCTTGCCCCGGCGGCCACGCGCCTGGATGACCCTGGCGACCGCCGCCTCGCACGCTGCGTGCGCGAGGACATGGACCATCTGTGGGCCGCCTTCGGGGGGCGCCAGTGGACCCTGTTCTGCGTCAACGCCGAAGGCCTGGTCATCGCCCAGCGCGAGCACGGCCTGGCCGACGTGCCGGTGCTGCGCCCGATCCAGGTCGGGCGCCGCCTGCGCGAGATCGACATCGGCACCACCGCACCGGCCTGCAGCCTGGCCGAAGATGCGCCCGCCCTGGTGCGCGGCAATGAACACTATCTCGACCGCTTCGCCACCGTGTTCTGCCTGAGCGTGCCGCTGCACGGCCTGGACGGCGAAGTACTGGGCGCACTGGACATCACCGGTACCGGCGAACGCGACGCAGAGCTGCTGCACGGCTACTTCCGGCAAGCGGCCCTGTCTGCCGAGAACCGCCTCATGCAGGATCACCGCCCCTGCCATCTGCTGGCCGTCCAGCACGACGCGCGCTGGCTGCACTCACCGCTGCAGGGCCTGTTGGCCATCGAAGAAGACGGCCACGTGCGCGCCGCCAACCGTGTGGCCCGGCGCCTGTTCGGACTGCCGCGTCGCGGCCCCTTGCCCGTCCTCACCCTGGACGGCCTGTTCGCCGGCGCCAGCACCCACCAGCGTCGCCGCCTGCTGCAGGCCGGCCCCGCCCACCGCGTCCGCCTGGACGACGACACCGCCGTGCACGTGCAGTACCTGCGGGGACCGCTCGCACCGCATGCGAGCCTGAAGATCGACGCGGCCCGCACCAACACCGCAAGTGCATCGCTGCGCACGCACACCACACAGCACGTGCGTGATGCCGTGGTCGCTCATCAAGGCAACATCAGCGCCGCCGCACGTCAGCTCGGGATCTCACGCACCACCCTGTACAAGCTGATTCGCGCGTAACGACCAACGCCCGGTGGTAAACACGCCGGAAGCCGCATCTTTTCGATATGGGCAACGAGGTTGCCGGCCAGCGGCCGGCACTACCGGTGGGGGATCGCCTGGTTGCCGGCCAGCGGCCGGCACTACCGCTTTGCTCGCCGGTCCGGTGACACATTGGTCGGGCGTCGGGTAGGGCCAGGCCTTGCCCGGACCATGAGCGGCATGGATGCCGCGACATGAGCCCCCATGGATGGGTTCACGGCGGGTCCGGGCAAGGCCTGGCCCTACCCGACGCAGCCCTCGACAGTGAATCGTGAGCCTCTTGCGATCAACTGGCAGCGCCAAAGCCAACAACAGCCCATCAGCAACAAACAGCGGCGCTCTTCGCTGACGCTCTTCGCTACAGCGGTTCCGCCAAAATCAATCGCGGAAATTGTCGAACTGCAGCGGAACCTCGAACGTCTCCTTCCTCAGCAGCGCCATCGCATCCTGCAGATCATCGCGCTTCTTGCCCGTCACCCGCAGCTTGTCGCCATTGATCTGGCTGTCCACCTTCAACTTGGCCTCCTTGATCTTCGCCGCGATCTTCTTGGCCACCTTCTGCTCGATACCCTGCTTGACCGTGATCTTCTGCCGCGCACCGGCCAGATTGGTCTCGATATCGCCGAACTCCAGGCACGCTGCATCGATCTTCCGCGCGATCAGCCGCTGGCGCAGGATGTCGGTCATCTGCTGCAGCTGGAAATCGCTCGGCGCGGACTGGCTGATCACGCTGTCTTCCAGCACGAACTTCGCGTCCACCCCCTTGAAATCGAAGCGCGTGGACAGCTCGCGGTTGGCCTGGTCGACCGCGTTGGTCAACTCGTGGATGTCGACTTCGGAAACAACGTCAAAAGAGGGCATGGGCAAACTCCAACGGGTGAATGCCCCCATTCTACCAAGCCACCATGGACGGGCCGGCCAAGCCGGCGATAATGGGCCATGAACACGCAGAAATCCCCCACCCGCGCTGTCGCCTGGATGCTGATCGCCGTCGCCTGCTTCTCGCTGATGGATGCCGGCATGAAGCAGCTGTCGGCCAGCTATCCGACCCTGCAGGTCACCTTCCTGCGCGGCGCGGCCTCGCTGCCGTTCGTGCTGGTCTGGGTCCTGGCCACCGCGGGCCCGCGCTCGCTGGTGCCCAAGCGCTGGGTCCTGCACCTGCTGCGCGGCGTGCTGGGCATGGTGATGATCGGCTGCTTCGTCTACGCCCTGCGCAGCCTGCCGCTCTCCACCGCCTACACCATCTACTTCGTCGCCCCGCTGCTGATCGCCGCGCTCTCCGTGCCCCTGCTCGGCGAGCACGTCGGCCCCCGCCGCTGGATCGCCATCGGGATCGGCCTGATCGGCGTACTGGTCGTGCTGCGCCCCGGCGTCGGCGGCATCATCTCCTTCCCCGGCCTGATGGTGCTGCTCGCCGCCACCGCCTACGCCCTGGCCGCGATCACGGTCAGCATGCTGACCCGGACCGACACCCCGCAGTCGATGGTCGTCTGGTTCCTGGTGATCATGGCGGTCGGCGCCGGCCTGCTCGCGATCCCGGACTGGCAGCCGCTGCAGTTCGGCCACGCGGCGCTGATCGCCGGCATGGGCCTGGCCGGGGCAGGGGGGCAGGTCGCCCTGACCCGCGCCTTCCAGCTGGGCGAAGCGTCGATGATCGCGCCGCTGGAGTACACCGGCCTGGTCTGGGTGATCGGCTGGGACCTGCTGTTCTGGGGCGTCCTGCCCGACCAGGTGACCTGGCTGGGCGCGGCGATCATCGTCGCCTCGGGCCTGTACCTGCTGCACCGCGAGCGGATCCGCCGGGTCCAGCCGCCGAGGCCGCTGGACCATCCCTGAGCCCGGCCGATGACCCGGGCCGGCCGGATCACGTTCTCTTAGAACCAAACGGAATATCATTCCGCGCAACCGCACGGGCCAGGGCCGCCCCGCGCTGGTAGGCTGCACGCCCCCTCCCGTCGATGCCCCGGTTGACCGCGAAGTGATCGAGTTCCAGCGCCTGCACAAATCCTATGCCGTCGGCGGCCGCGCGATTGCCGCGCTGCAGCCGCTCGACCTGACCATCGAGGCCGGCGAAGTCTTCGGCATCATCGGCCATTCCGGCGCGGGCAAATCGACCCTGATCCGGCTGATCAACCGGCTGGAGGAGCCGACCGGCGGCCGCCTGCTGATCAACGGCGAGGATGTCACCGCGCTCGACGCCGAGGGCCTGCGCGTGCTGCGCCGGAAGATCGGCATGATCTTCCAGCACTTCAACCTGCTGTCCTCGCGCACCGTCGCGGCCAACGTCGCTTTTCCGCTGGAGCTGGCCGGTACGCCGCGCGCGGAGATCGATGCGCGCGTCGACGAACTGCTGCATACCGTCGGCCTGGAAGCGCACGCCAGCAAGTACCCGGCGCAGCTGTCCGGTGGCCAGAAGCAGCGCGTCGGCATCGCCCGTGCCCTGGCCACCCGCCCGCAGATCCTGCTGTGCGATGAGGCCACCAGCGCGCTGGACCCGCAGACCACCGCCTCGGTGCTCAAGCTGCTCGGCAGGATCAACCGCGAGCTGGGCCTGACGATCGTGCTGATCACCCACGAGATGGATGTGATCCGGCGTGTCTGCGACCGCGTCGCCGTGCTCGATGCCGGCCACCTGGTCGAGACCGGCCCGGTCACCGAGGTGTTCCTGCACCCGCAGCACCCGACCACCCGCCGCTTCGTCAACGAATCGGAACAGGTCGACGAGGGCGAGCTGCACAAGGATTTCGAGGCCGTGGCCGGGCGCATCGTGCGCCTGACCTTCCTCGGTGCGGACACCTACGAACCGCTGCTGGGGCGCATCGCGCGCGAGACCGGCGTGGACTACAACATCCTGTCCGGCCGTATCGACCGGATCAAGGACACGCCGTATGGCCAGCTGACCGTGTCGCTGGTCGGAGGCGACGTACAGGCCGCGCAGGCGGGCTTCGTCGCCGCCGGTGTCCACCTTGAGGAGCTGCGCCGATGATCCTGGCCACCGCAGGCGGGTTCTTCCGCCATCTCGACGCCGGCAAATGGGCCGATATCGGCCAGGCCACGCTGGACACCCTGCTGATGCTCGGCGGTTCGCTGCCGCTGACGCTGCTCATCGGCCTGCCGCTGGGCGTGCTGCTGTTCCTGACCGGCTCGCCGCAGCTGCACCGCAAGCCGGTGCTGTACGGCTCGCTCGCATTGCTGGTGAACCTGCTGCGCTCGGTGCCCTTCATCATCCTGATGATCGTGCTGATCCCGCTGACGCTGTGGATGATGGGCACCTCGCTGGGCGTACGCGGTGCCATCGTGCCGCTGGTGATCGGCGCCGCGCCGTTCTACGCCCGCCTGGTCGAGACCGCGCTGCGTGAGGTGGACCGTGGCGTGATCGAAGCGACCCAGGCGATGGGCGCCACCACTTGGCAGCTGGTCACCCGGGTGCTGCTGCCCGAAGCGCGGCCGGGCCTGATCGCCGGCGCCACCGTCACCGTGATCGCCCTGATCGGCTTCACCGCCATGGGCGGTGCGATCGGCTCGGGCGGGCTGGGCGATCTGGCCTTCCGCGATGGCTACCAGCGTTCGCACACCGACGTGGCCCTGGTCACCGTGGTGCTGCTGCTGGTGCTGGTGCAGATCCTGCAGATGATCGGCGACCGCCTGGTGGAACACTACAGCCGGAAGTAACCGGTCGGTACCGACCGTGGGTCGGTACGCCGCCCTGTGTTGCGGCCTGACCGCCGCCCTTAGCGGACGTTCGGCACTTCAAAGCCCAGCCGGTCCACCTGTTCGGGGTGTTGCGGCACGCGCTTGAGCTTGTCGGTGTTGACCCCGTAATCGTCACGCAGGCGGGTGGCGAGTTCCTTGTAGAGTTCTTTGTCCATGTCCGGCTGGCGCGCGAAGATCCAGGCCATCTCGCGGCCCGGGTAGCCCAGCATCGCCCACGAATAATCCGGCGCGACTTCCAGCACGCGGGTGTGGGTCGGCACGATCTTGTAGAACCAGGTGCGCCAGTTGTGGTTGCCACTCTTCTCGTCCACCGAGGCGCGGACGGTCAGCTCCTGCTGCGGCTCGGAGAATCCATCGCGGTAGCGGTATCTGATCGACACCTTCTGGTCGCCGCGCAGCTGGAACTCGTTGACGCTGGCGACGTGGCCACGCTCGATCGGGTTCGGCACGCGGCCGATCACATACCAGGTGCCCATGAAGCGCTGCAGGTCGATCGGCGCACCGGCGCTGTCGACCGCGACCGGCGTCGGCGCGGGTTCCGGTTTGGTCTCATGGCGGAACGCACAGGCTGACAGCAACGCCAGCGAGGAGACCAACAGGACAGCGCGAAGCGGGCGGTTCGAAGACATGCGGCGGAAGGCTCCAGTGGCTGGCAGGGGCATGGTGGGTGGGACGGCGGAGAACGTCAATGGCGGCGCAGCGGTTGGGTGACCAATTCATGCAATCACGATGGCGGGCGTCCTTCCTGCCACGTCCCCGACGAGGTCGCAGCCCTTGAGATGGCAGCGCGGCAAGGTGACGCATCACTTTCGCACGGAGCTGTGTCATGACCCTGTCGTCTTCCCCACGTTCGTCCGACCGTCCCGATCCCCGCGTGCTGCGTTGCGTCAGGCAGGGGGCGCTGGCCGGGCTGGCCCTGGTCCTGGTGTGGCCGGCCGCGCGGGGCCACAGCGAGTGGATCGGCTGGCTGCCGCTGTGGCTGGCCGGCATGCCCCTGATGGCCTGGTGGAGCCTGCATCGCTTCCGTTTGCCGCTGGCCGGCCTGCTCGCCCGGAGCGCCCGCCGTCGCCGGGGGCCGCAGGCACGACGTCGCAGCCGCCCGCTGGCGCGTCCGGCCCGGCCTGACCTTCGACACGTGAGCCGCGGCCAGCCGGTGTGATAGCGTCCCAAGGCTATGACTGCCTGGAGCTGCAATGTCACGATTCGCTTCCGCCTGCCTGATGGCAGGTCTGATCTCCGCCGGTGCGGCGGGAACCGCCATGGCTGCTGACGCCCCGGCGGACAAGTACGCCTGGCTTGAAGACGTCACCGGCGACAAGCCGCTGGCGTGGGTCAAGGAACAGAACGCCAAGTCCGAGGGCCGCCTGGCCACGACCCCGGCGTTCAAGCAGATGGAGGCCAGCATCCGCGAGGTGCTCGACTCCGACGCCAAGATTCCCGGCGTGCAGAAGATCGGCGACTACTACTACAACTTCTGGAAGGACAAGCAGCACGAGCGCGGCCTGTGGCGCCGCACCACGCTGGCCGAGTACCGCAAGGCCTCGCCGCAGTGGGAAACCGTGCTGGACCTGGATGCGCTGAACAAGGCCGAAGGCGAGAACTGGGTCTGGCACGGCGCCGACTGCCTGCGTCCGGACTATTCGCGCTGCCTGATCGCGCTGTCGCGCGGCGGCGCCGATGCCGACGTCACCCGCGAGTTCGACCTGGCCAACAAGACCTGGATCAAGGACGGTTTCTTCCGCCCGGAATCCAAGGGTGGCCTGAACTGGATCGACCGCGACACTGTATTCGTCTACACCGATTTCGGCACCGGCACGATGACCACCTCCGGTTATCCGCGCGTGGCCAAGCTGTGGAAGCGCGGCACCCCGATGGCCTCGGCCTCGGTGGTCTACGAAGGCAAGCCCGATGACATGTACATCGCGGCCATGCACGACGATACCCCCGGCTACGAGCGCAACCTGGTCAGCCGCACGCTGGCCTTCTACAACAACGAGCTCTACCTGCGCGCCGACGACGGCACGCTGACCAGGATCGATGCGCCGAACTCGGCGGAGAAGGGCCTGCGCAAGCAGTGGCTGACCCTGGAACTGCGCGAACCGTGGACCGTGGGCGGCAAGACCTACGCCGCCGGCTCGCTGCTGGCCACCAAGCTGGACGACTATCTCGCCGGCAAGCGTGACTTCGACGTGCTGTTCGCCCCGACCGACACCACCTCGCTGGCGGGCACCAGCTGGACCCGGAACCACCTGGTCCTGAACGTGCTGGACGACGTCAAGAGCCGCCTGAGCGTGCTGACCCCGGGCGACAGCGGCTGGAAGACGAGTGCCTTCACCGGCGCGCCGTCGTTCGGCACCGTGGCCGTCAGTGCGGTCGATGCCGATGACAGCGATGCGGTGTGGATGACCGTCACCGACTACCTGACCCCGACCACCCTGGCCATTGCCGAGATCGGCAAGCAGCCTGAAGTGCTCAAGACCATGCCGACGTTCTTCAACGCCGACGGCAAGGTGATCGAGCAGCACTTCGCCACCAGCAAGGATGGCACCCGCGTGCCGTACTTCGTGGTGCACGGCAAGGACATGAAGCTGGACGGCTCCAATCCGACCCTGCTGTACGGTTACGGCGGCTTCGAAATCTCGCTGACCCCGTCCTACTCCGGTGGCATGGGCCGCGCGTGGCTGGAAAAGGGCGGCGTTTACGTGGTGGCCAACATCCGCGGCGGTGGCGAGTATGGCCCGCGCTGGCACCAGGCGGCGCTGAAGCAGAACCGGCACAAGGCCTATGAAGACATGGCCGCCGTCGCCCGTGACCTGGTCAGCCGCAAGATCACCTCGGCCAAGCACCTGGGCGTGCAGGGCGGCAGCAACGGTGGCCTGCTCACCGGCAACATGCTGACCCAGTACCCGGAGCTGTTCGGTGCGGTCGTGGTGCAGGTCCCGCTGCTGGACATGAAGCGCTACAGCCACCTGCTGGCCGGCGCCTCGTGGATGGCCGAGTACGGCAATCCGGACACGGCCGACTGGGACTTCATCAAGACCTTCTCGCCGTACCACCTCTTCGACGCCAGCAAGACCTACCCGCCGGTGCTGTTCACCACCTCCACGCGCGATGACCGCGTGCATCCGGCGCATGCGCGCAAGATGGCCGCGAAGATGATCGACGCCGGCAAGGACGTGACCTACTACGAGAACATCGAAGGCGGTCATGGCGGCGCGGCGAACAACGCGCAGGCCGCGCACATGCAGGCGCTGGCCTACAGCT
The DNA here is from genome assembly GCF_039673645.1 of Stenotrophomonas sp. TWI700. NCBI lineage: Bacteria > Pseudomonadati > Pseudomonadota > Gammaproteobacteria > Lysobacterales > Lysobacteraceae > Stenotrophomonas > Stenotrophomonas sp. TWI700. The sequence goes on from NZ_JBDJMB010000010.1 coordinate 53,755, forward strand.
TCCTGTGGGAGCAGCTGAGCAAGTAACGACGCCTCCGGGTGGTGGGGCGTCGAGTTGGCCTCACCCCATTTATGCGCCGCGCAGCAATGCGCGGCGTTTTTTTTGGCCGATCAACGCACCCACGTTTCCAGCCCATGGGCGATGCGCCGCACGGCCTCTTCCAGCCGCGGAACTTCCTGCGTGTACGCCAGGCGCACATGCTCGTTCGCACGGTGGTGCCCGAAGTCCAGGCCCGGCGTGAACGCCACATGCTCGGTCTCCAGGAAATGCGCGCAGAACGCCTGCGCATCATCGGTGAATGCACTCACGTCGGCGTACAGATAGAACGCGCCTTCCGGTTCCACTTCGATGCGGAAATCGAGCGCGCGCAGCGCCGGCAGCAGGTAATCGCGACGCTCGCGGAACGCCGCACGACGCTGCTCGAAGATCGCGATCGAGTCCGGCTCGAAACACGCCAGCGCCGCATGCTGGGCGATGCTCGAGGCGCTGATGTACAGATTCTGCGCCAGCTTCTCCAGCTCCCGCACCGCCTGCGGTGGCGCGACCAGCCAACCCAGGCGCCAGCCGGTCATCCCGTAGTACTTCGAGAAGCTGTTGAGCACGAAGGCTTCGTCATCCACCTGCAGCACGCTGGCCGCGTCCATGCCGTAGGTAAGGCCGTGGTAGATCTCATCCACCACCAGGTGCCCGCCGCGCGCCTTCAACGACTGCGACAGCGCGGAAAGCTGCGCCGCGGAGAGCACGGTGCCGGTCGGGTTGGCCGGGGAGGCGACCAGCGCACCGACACTGTCGGCGTTCCACTGCCGTGCCACCAGCTCCGGCGTCAGCTGGTAGGCCGTCTCCGGGCCGACCGGCACCAGCTGCGCGGCGCCTTCCACCAGCCGCAGGAAGTGCCGGTTGCACGGATACCCCGGATCGGCCAGCAACCAATGTTTTCCCGGGTCCACCAGCAGGCTGCTGGCCAGCAACAGGGCACCTGAGCCGCCGGGGGTCACCAGGATGCGCTCCGGATCGATCTGCACCTGATACCGATCCCGGTAGAACCCGGCGATCGCCTCGCGCAGCGCGGGCAGGCCGCGGGCTGCCGTGTAGCGCGTATGGCCGGCCGCCAGCGCTGCCTGGCCGGCGCGTACGATCGGGGCGGCGGTGGTGAAGTCCGGCTCGCCGATCTCCAGATGGATCACGTCGTGGCCGGCCTGCTCCAGCGCCTGCGCGCGGGCCAGCAGCGACATCACGTGGAAGGGTTCGATTTCCTGGCTGCGGCGGCTGTAGCCGGTGCCGGTGGGGGGCGTGCGGGAAGTGTCCATGGCCTGATGATAGGCGCAGTGACCAACGACAGGCTTGCTGCTGGCCCACCCGCCGGCACAGACTGCAGGAACACGGACGCCATTGCATTCCCCTGCCAGGAGCCCTATCTCGTGAAACCCGCCCTTTGTTTACTGGTTGCCAGCCTCATGACCTCCAACGTGCACGCCGCCCCCGCGCTGACCCCGCCTGACGCCGAGAAGCACCCGCACACGGTGAAGGCTCCCTTTGGCGCGACCCGCAGCGATGATTACTACTGGCTGCGCGACGACAAGCGCAAAAACACCAAGATGCTGGCCTACCTGAACGCGGAAAACGCCTACACCGATCAGGTCGTCGCCCCGCTCAAGCCGCTGGAAGACACCCTGTACAAGGAGATCGTCGCCCGCATCAAGCAGGACGACGCCAGCGTGCCCTCGCGTGACCGCGGCTACTGGTATTACACCCGCTTCGAAACCGGCAAGGACTACCCGATCCAGGCGCGCCGCAAAGGCAGCATGGAGGCGCCGGAGGAAATCCTGCTCGACATCAACACGATGGCCGAAGGCAAGGGCTACTTCAACGTGGGCGATGCCGATGTCAGCCAGGACAACCACCTGCTGGCCTGGGCCGAGGACGATGTCGGCCGCCGCCAGTACGTGATCCGCTTCAAGGACCTGCGCACCGGCGAAGTGCTGCCGGACCGCATCGAGAACGTCTCGCCCAATGTGGTCTGGGCCGACGACAACCGCACCCTGTTCTATGTCGAGAATGATCCGGAAACGCTGCTCACCGTGCGCGTCAAGAAGCACGTACTGGGCACCCCGGCCAGCAGCGACGTGCTCGTGTATGAAGAAAAGGACGACAGCTTCTACATGGGCGTCGGCCGCACCCGCGATGACCGCTTCCTGACCATCGAACTGCACAGCACGGTCAGTTCGGAAACGCGCTACGCCCCGGCCGCCGATCCGCAGGCGTTCACGGTGCTGGCGCCGCGTGCGCGCGACGTCGAATACGACGCCGACCACTTCAATGGCCGCTGGGTGATCCGCACCAACGATGCGGACGCGAAGAACTTCAAGCTCGTCACCGCGCCCAGCGATGCCACCGCGCGCAGCCAGTGGAAGGACTGGGTCGCGCACGATGACGCCGTGCTGATCGAGGGCTTCGAACTGTTCGACGGCTTCACCGCGATCGCCGAGCGCTCCAACGGCCTGGAGCGCGTACGCCTGCTGTTCCCGGACGGTCGCCAGGACTACGTCAAGGCAGACGAGCCCGCCTACTCGATGGGGCTGGCCGCCAACAGCGAGCATGACACGCCGTGGCTGCGTTACGCCTACACCTCGCTGACCACGCCGACCACCACCTATGAGCTCAACACCGTCACCGGTGAACGCCGCCAGCTGAAGCAGCAGCCAGTGATCGGTTACGACCCGTCGAAGTACACGACCGAACGCGTGTGGGTCACCGCCCGCGATGGCGTCAAGGTGCCGGTCTCGCTGGTCTACCGCAACGGCTTCAAGAAGGACGGCACCGGCGCGCTGTACCAGTACGCCTACGGCAGCTACGGCATGTCGATGGACCCGGGCTTCAACCAGACCGTGGTCAGCCTGCTGGATCGCGGCGTGGTGTATGCCATCGCCCACATCCGCGGCGGCCAGGAAATGGGCCGTGCGTGGTACGAGGACGGCAAGCTGCTCAAGAAGCAGAACACGTTCAACGACTTCGTCGATGTCACCCGTGAGCTGGTCCGCCAGGGCTATGCCGCCAAGGATCGTGTCGCCGCCTCCGGTGGCAGCGCCGGTGGACTGCTGATGGGCGCGGTCGCCAACCAGGCCCCGCAGGACTATCGCGTGATGGTCGCCCAGGTGCCGTTCGTCGATGTGGTCACCACCATGCTCGACGCCAGCATCCCGTTGACCACCAACGAGTACGACGAGTGGGGCAATCCGGAGCAGCGGGAGTACTACGACTACATGCTCAAGTACTCGCCGTACGACAACGTCAGCAAGCAGGCGTATCCGGCCCTGTTCGTCGGCACCGGCCTGTGGGATTCGCAGGTCCAGTACTGGGAGCCGGCCAAGTGGGTGGCCAAGCTGCGCGATGACAACACCGGGCACTTCCCGATCGTGTTCCGCACCAACATGGAAGCCGGCCACGGCGGCAAGTCCGGTCGCTTCCAGCGTTACCACGAGCTGGCCGAGTCGTACGCGTTCGTGCTCGACCAGCTCGGCGTCACCCAGACCCCGTAACGCCGGCTGCTGCACGCTGTACGCCGACGACCCCGTGTCGTCGGCTGCCGCAGGCGGGTGCCCATCGCGGCGGCCCTGCCGGGTCGCTATGCTGGGGGCATGTCCCGGCCCGAACACCCCGTGGTTTCCGAAGCGCCGGCTGAGCGGGGACGGGTGCGTTTCCGCTGGGCGTGGTGGCTGCTGGCCTATGTCAGCCTGGGCACCGGCATCGTCGGCATCTTCGTGCCGGGCCTGCCCACCACGGTGTTCATCCTGATCTCGGCCTGGGCCGCCTCGCGCGGTTCCGAGCGCCTGCACAACCGCCTGCTGGCGCACCCCCAGTTCGGTCCGGCGATCCGCAACTGGCAGGCGCATGGCGCGGTCAGCCGCCGCGGCAAAGGGATGGCGAGCCTGACCATGGCCGTGTGCGCGGGCATCATGCTGTGGTGCGTGCCGGTCGCCTGGGTGAAATGGCTCTCCATCGGCAGCATGGCCTGCGTGGCGCTGTGGCTGTGGACCCGGCCGCTGCCGCCTGGGGATGAACACCGGCCCCGGGGGGGGGGGGGGGGGGGGGGGGGGGCGCGGCGCGGGGGCGGGCACTACCGAGGTGCATCCAAGGGTGTGATGTCCGCGGTGCCCCGTTCATCCAGCCAGCACCCAAGCGCTCAAACACCGCGGCTATACTCGGAGGATGAAGACATCCCCCCGTACCCTCATCTCCCTGACGCTGGCCGCCTCGGCGCTGCTGGTGCTGTCGGCCTGTGGCAACAAGGGCCCGCTGGTCATGCCGCAGAAGCCGGTCCCGGTCGAAGAACAGCTGGTCGAACCGGCTGCCGACGACGCCACGCCGCCGGCCGCCGATGCCGATACCGATACCGATTCCCCGGTGGTTCCTGATCCCGTCGACGCCCCGGTGCTGAAGGCCAATGACGGGAATGAGTAAGTCGAACACCTCCGCGGCGCTGCGCTTCACCAAGATGCATGGGGCCGGCAATGATTTCGTGGTGCTGGACCTGCGCGATGGCAGCGCGCCCCCGGACGCTGCGCTGGCCGCGCGTCTGGCCGATCGCCACACCGGCGTGGGCTGCGACCAGATCCTGACCATCGAGCCGCCCAAGGCGGAAGGCTCGGTCGCCTCGTATCGGATCTGGAATGCCGATGGCAGCAGTTCCGAGCAGTGTGGCAACGGCGCGCGCTGCGTGGCGGCCTGGCTGGTGCGTGATGGCGCAGCGACCGGCAGCACCTTCGCGATCGACAGCCCGGTCACCACGCATGCGGTCGAACGCCTGGGCGAAGACCAGTACGCGGTGGCCATGGGCGTGCCGCGTTTCGAGCCGGAGAACGTGCCGCTGATCGGCTTCGCCCGCGCCCGCGAGGAATACCTGTTGCCGTTGCAGGGCGACACGGTGCGCTTCGGTGCGGTGTCGATGGGCAACCCGCACGCCGTGATCGAAGTGGGCCTGGTCGATGCCGCCCCGGTCGAGCGCCTGGGCCCGTTGCTGCAGCAGCACGCCTCGTTCCCGAAATCGGTCAACGTCGGTTTCGTGCAGGTGCTCGGCCCGCAGCACGCGCGCCTGCGCGTGTACGAGCGCGGTGCCGGCGAAACCCTGGCCTGCGGCAGTGGCGCCTGCGCCGCGGCCGTGGTGATGATGCAGCGCGGTCGCCTGCAGCGCGATGCCACGATGTCGCTGCCCGGCGGCGACCTGCGCATCCGCTGGCCGGCCGAGGATGCACAGATCGTGATGTCCGGACCCGCAGCCTTCGTCTTTGATGGGGAGTGGAACGCATGAGCGAGACCGCCGAGAAAATCGGATCGCATGAAGTAGCCGCCTGGCTGCGTCGGCATCCGACCTTCCTGAAACAGTTCCCGGACCTGGCCCTGACCCTGGTGGTGCCGCGTGATGACGGCCCCACCGCGTCGCTGGCCAGTTACCAGCTGGAAGTGCTGCGCGACAAGAACCGTGAGCTGTCGCGGCGGTTGGCCGATCTGGCTGCCAACGCGCAGATCAACGAGCGCTTGGCCGTGCGCACGCACCAGCTGACCCTGGCGCTGATGAAGCAGGACTCGGCGGCGGACACCCTGCGGGCGATGGCCGCCTCGCTGGAAGAGGATTTCGCCGGTGATCTGGTCCGGCTGATCGTGCTGCATCCGATCGCCGGGCTGGAACAGGCGCCGTGGCTGCAGGTGATCGAGGAGAGCAGCCCGTTGCTGGGCGTGTTCCGCGATTGCCTGAAAGACGGTGAACCGATCTGCGGCCGCCTGCAGCCGGAAAAGAACACCGTGCTGTATGCCGGGCGCGCCGAAGAAGTGCAGTCCAGTGCGTTGCTGCCGCTGCCGGGTGTCGGCCTGATCGCGGTCGGCAGTCATGACGGCAATCGGTTCTATCCCGGCATGGGCACGCTGTTCCTGCGCATGATGGGCGAGTCGCTGGTCGTTGCCCTGCAGCGTTTCCCGTCGCCCTGATCGCCCGTCGATCGGCGTCGTCGTGAGTACCGCGCAGGACTTCCTGTCGCATCTGCAGGTGGAGCGCCGGATGTCGGCGCACACCCTGGATGCCTACCGCCGTGACCTGGACGCACTCGCGGCGTGGTCGGACGGGCAGGGGACCGTCATCGACACGCTGGACAGCGCGCAGCTGCGCCAGTTCATCGCCGCCGAACACCGCCGTGGGTTGTCGCCCACCTCGCTGCAGCGTCGGCTTTCGGCGTGCCGCAGTTTCTATGCGTGGCTGCTCAAGCACCACCGCATCGCAGCCAATCCGGCCACCGGCCTGAAAGCGCCCAAGGCACCGCGCAAACTGCCGCAGGTGCTCGATGCCGATGAAGCCGTGCAGCTGGTCGAACTGCCGACCGACGCCCCGCTCGGCCTGCGTGACCGCGCGCTGCTGGAGCTGTTCTATTCCTCGGGGCTGCGCCTGAGCGAACTGTGCGCGCTGATCTGGCGCGACCTGGATTTCGATACCGGCCTGGTCAACGTGCTGGGCAAGGGCAACCGCGAACGCCGCGTGCCGTTCGGCTCGCACGCGCGCATCGCGCTGCAGGGCTGGCGGGCAGAAAGCGGCGGCGCGGCGACCGCGCCGGTGTTCCCCGGGCGCAAGGGAGGCCCCATCACCCAGCGCGCCGTGCAGATCCGCATCCGTCAGCTGGCCCAGCGCCAGGGGCTGTTCAAGCACGTGCACCCGCATATGCTGCGGCACAGTTTCGCCAGCCACATCCTGGAATCCTCCGGTGACCTGCGCGGCGTGCAGGAGCTGCTCGGCCATGCCGACATCGCCACCACGCAGATCTATACCCATCTGGACTTCCAGCACCTGGCCAAGGTCTACGACGCCGCGCACCCGCGTGCCAAGCGCCGCAAGAGCGACAACGAAAGCTGAATCGATCCGCTGCGGCATCCGGGCGCAGGGCGGGGCGGGTTGAAGCGTCGGGCAGAGACCCCACCTCAGTCTTTGTCACCTCGGAGGCTCCATGGACCCCAGTCAGAACCCCAACGTATTTCATGCCACCACCATCATCTCGGTGCGGCGCAATGGACATGTCGCCGTCGCCGGCGATGGCCAGGTCACGCTCGGCCACACGGTGATGAAGGGCAACGCCCGCAAGGTGCGCCGTCTGGGTCGCGAGGGCCAGGTGCTGGCCGGTTTCGCCGGTGCCGCCGCCGATGCCTTCACCCTGTTCGAGCTGTTCGAGGCCAAGCTGGAAAAGCATGGCCAGCTGCAGCGTGCCGCGGTGGAACTGGCCAAGGACTGGCGCACCGAGCGCCGCCTGGGCAAGCTCGAAGCGCTGCTCGCCGTCGCCGACAAGGACACCTCGCTGATCATCAGCGGCACCGGTGATGTGATCGAGCCGGAAGACGGCATCATCGCGATCGGTTCCGGCGGCTCCTATGCCCTGTCGGCCGCCCGAGCGCTGATGGCGCACACCGAACTGGACGCCCGCACGATCGCCACCGAGTCGATCAACATCGCCGGCGACATCTGCATCTACACCAATCGCAACGTGGTGGTCGAGGAGCTTTGACCCTCTGGGTCAAAGCTCGGTAGAGCCACGCCATGCGTGGCTGCGGTATCCGGTCAGCCACGCATGGCGTGGCTCTACAGCAGCGTTACGTCGCTGCCAGGCAAGCCGGTGATACGACGTTCCACCCCATATCCTCGTGAGCACACCCATGCCGCACAAGATTGAAGTTTCTTCCGCCACCATGACCCCGCGCGAGATCGTGCAGGAACTGGACCGGCACATCGTTGGCCAGCACGACGCCAAGCGCGCGGTCGCCATCGCGCTGCGCAACCGCTGGCGCCGCATGCAGCTGCCGGCCGAGCTGCGCAACGAAGTCATGCCCAAGAACATCCTCATGATCGGCCCGACCGGCGTCGGCAAGACCGAGATCGCGCGTCGCCTGGCCACGCTGGCCAACGCGCCGTTCGTCAAGGTCGAGGCCACCCGTTTCACCGAGGTCGGCTATGTCGGCAAGGACGTGGAGCAGATCATCCGCGACCTCGCCGATACCGCAGTCAAGCTGTATCGCGAGCAGGCCAAGGTGCGCGTGCGCACCCAGGCCGAAGAGCGCGCCGAAGACCGCATCCTCGATGCGCTGCTGCCGCGACGCAGCACCGGTATCGGCTTCGATGCCGACGCCGCGCGGAATGAGCCGTCCGCGCAGGACAACGAGACCCGCATCAAGTTCCGCCGCATGCTGCGCAACGGTGAGCTGGACGATCGCGAGATCGAACTGGAAGTGTCGGCCAACGTCAGCATGGACATCATGACCCCGCCGGGCATGGAAGAAATGGGCCAGCAGCTGCGCCAGATGTTCTCCAGCATGGGCGGCGCGAAGGCGCAGAAGCGCACGCTGTCGATCAAGGCCGCGCGTCCGCTGCTGATCGAGGAAGAGGCCGGCAAGCTGGTCAACGAAGACGACATCCGCAGTGCGGCGATCGAGGCCTGTGAGCAGCATGGCATCGTGTTCATCGATGAGATCGACAAGGTCGCCAAGCGCGGCGACAACGTCGGCGGTGGCGATGTCTCGCGCGAAGGTGTGCAGCGCGATCTGCTGCCGCTGGTGGAAGGCTCCAACGTGTCCACCAAGTACGGCACGATCAAGACCGACCACATCCTGTTCATCGCCTCCGGTGCGTTCCACCTGGCCAAGCCCAGCGATCTGATCCCGGAACTGCAGGGTCGTTTCCCGATCCGCGTGGAGCTGGGCGCGCTGAGCAAGCAGGACTTCGTGCGCATCCTGACCGAGCCGAAGGCCGCGCTGACCAAGCAGTACGAAGCGCTGCTGCAGACCGAAGGCGTCTCGATGAAGTTCACCGTCGATGCGGTGGACCGTCTGGCCGAGATCGCCTTCCAGGTCAACGAGCGCCAGGAAAACATCGGCGCGCGGCGCCTGCACACCGTGCTGGAGCGCCTGCTGGATACGCTGAGCTATGAAGCCCCGGACCGTGATGGCGAGACCATCAGCATCGACCAGGCATATGTCGATGCGCATCTGGGTGAGCTGGTGCAGGATCCGGACCTGAGCCGCTACATCCTGTAACGGCACGCAACGATCGGGTGGTAGGAAGAACGGCGGCACTTCGGTGTCGCCGTTTTTTTGCCTCAGACCTCGTCGTCGGTCGGCAGCGCCGTCGGCGGGGCGCCCGGGGTGAATACACCCGGCTTGACGAAGGCGCTGAAGATCGCATCCAGCGTCTGCATGCCGTCGCGCTGGATCTCGAACAGCTCAGGCTCCAGCATGGCGCTGTACAGCACGCCGGTCAGGCTGGTGCTGACGATCCGCGCCACCGTTTCGGCGTCCACGTGGTCGCGCAGCTGGCCCAGCTCGCGCGCGCGCTCGAGCGCGGCGGCGATGATCGCCAGCTCCTCGCGGGATGCCTCGCGCTGCAGTTCCTGCATCGCCTGGCTTTCCACCGACAGATCGTTGCGCAGCATGATTTCCATCATGTTGCGCAGCCGCTCGTCTTCGGCCAGCTCCCGGAACGACACCAGCAGCGCCGAACGCAGGTCCAGGATCGGCGTGCTGCGCTTGGCCGAGGTGGTGCGGCGCATCCGCTCGATGAAGGGCACGCGCTCGCGGTCGATCATCGCGGTCAGCACTTCGGCTTTGTTCTTGAAGTGCCAGTACACCGCGCCGCGGGTAAATCCGGCGCGCGCGCCGATCATCGCCAGGCTGGTGCCGGCGACCCCGTATTCATGGAAACAGACCTGGGCCGCGTCGAGGATGCCCTCGCGGGTGGCCTGGGCCTCTTCTTTGGTTTTTCTGGCCATTGCGCTGTGCAGTTGCTGGATGAAACCGGCCTGAATTGTACCGCTTTACAAACAAACATGCATGTATGTATATTTGCGCCCCACTGATCCTCAGCGAGGACTGCCTGCGCATGCCGGCGGGTCTCGTTTCGGATATTTGCCGTCATTTGCTGCCTGTTTGTCGTCATTCTTCGCTTTTATCGGAAGTTGGGCTGCAGGCGCGCCCTTTTCCGTCTGCGAGCCCCTACCGCCATGTCCAGAACCCCGTACCGTCTTCTCGCGCTGTCCCTCGCGATCGCCCTGACCGTGTCCGCCTGTGGCGGCGGTGAGCAGGAGGGTCCGCAGGGCGGCCCCGGCCAGGTCACCGTGGCCACCCTGAAGGCCGAGCAGGTCGGCCTGACCCGTGAGCTGCCGGGCCGCACCAATGCCTTCCTGGTCGCTGAAGTGCGCCCTCAGGTCAACGGCATCGTGGCCAAGCGGCTGTTCACCGAAGGCGGCCTGGTCACTGCGGGGCAGCCGCTGTATCAGCTCGATGACGCCAGCTATCGCGCCCAGGCCAACAGCGCCCGTGCCCAGCTGGCCCGCGCCGAAGCGACCGCCAATGCCGCACGCCTGAGCGCCAGGCGCATCGGCGAGCTGGCCAAGGTCGAGGCGGTCAGCACCCAGGACAACGAGAACGCGATCGCCGCGCTGAAGCAGGCCGAGGCCGATGTCGGTGCCGCGCGTGCCTCGCTGGACGCCGCCAACGTGACGCTGGGCTATGCCCGCATCACCGCGCCGATCAGCGGCCGGATCGGCAAGTCCTCGGTCACCCAGGGCGCGCTGGTCAGCGCCGGCCAGGCTGAAGCACTGGCGACCGTGCAGCAGTTGAACCCGATCTATGTCGACCTGACCCAGTCCGCCAGCGAGCTGCTGCAGCTGCGCCGCGAACTGGCCAGCGGCCGCCTGCAGGACAACCAGACCCTGCCGGTGACGATCCTGCTCGACGACGGCACCGAGTTCGACCACAAGGGCACGCTGGAATTCTCCGAAGTCAGCGTCGACCCGACCACCGGCAGCTACGCGCTGCGGGTCAAGGTCGAGAACCCGGACCAGGTGCTGATGCCGGGCATGTACGTGCGTGCCCAGGTCGGCAGCGGCGTGCGCGAGAACGCGATCCTGGTGCCGATGCAGGGCATCGCCCGCGATCCCAAGGGCGATACCAGCGCCATGGTGGTCGGCAAGGACGACAAGGTCGAAGTGCGGCAGGTCAAGGTCAGCCGTTCGCTCGGCGACAAGTGGCTGGTGGAAGACGGGCTCAAGGCCGGTGACAAGGTCATCGTCGAAGGCCTGCAGAAGATCCAGCCGGGCATGCCCGTGCAGGCCACCGAAATGGGCGCGGCCCCGGCCAAGCCGGCCGCCGCGCCGGCGGCTCCCGCCGCCCAGCAGTAACCGGAGAATTCCATGGCACGTTTTTTCATTGATCGCCCCATCTTCGCGTGGGTGATTGCGATCATCATCATGCTCGCCGGTGGCCTGGCGGTGCTCAAGCTGCCGGTGTCGATGTACCCGGAAGTGGCACCGCCGGCCGTTGAGATCAGCGCCAGCTATCCGGGTGCATCGGCCAAGGTGGTCGAGGACTCGGTGACGCAGATCATCGAGCAGAACATGAAAGGCCTGGATGGCCTGATCTACTTCTCCTCCAACAGCTCCTCCAATGGCCAGGCCACGATCACGCTGACCTTCCAGAGCGGCACCGACCCGGACATCGCCCAGGTGCAGGTGCAGAACAAGCTGCAGCTGGCGATGCCGCTGCTGCCGCAGGAAGTGCAGCGCCAGGGCATCAACGTGGCCAAGTCGAGCAGCGGCTTCCTGCAGGTGCTCGGCTTCGTGTCTGAAGACGGCAGCATGGATGCCAACGACATCTCCGATTACGTCGGCTCCAACATCGTCGATCCGCTGAGCCGCGTGCCGGGCGTGGGCAACATCCAGGTGTTCGGTGGCAAGTACGCCATGCGCATCTGGCTGGACCCCAACAAGCTGCACACCTACAAGCTGTCCACCGCCGAAGTGATCGCCGCGATCACCGCGCAGAACGCGCAGGTCGCCATCGGCCAGCTCGGCGGCGCGCCGTCGATCAAGGGCCAGCAGCTCAACGCGACCATCAACGCGCAGGACCGCCTGCAGACCCCGGAGCAGTTCCGCAACATCATCGTGCGCAGTGCGCAGGACGGTGCCGAACTGCGCCTGGCCGACGTCGCCCGGGTCGAGCTCGGCGCGGAATCGTACGACTTCGTGACCCGTTACAACGGCAAGCCGTCCTCGGGTATCGCGATCACCCTGGCCACCGGCGCCAACGCGCTGGCCACCGCCAACGGCGTGCGCGCCACCCTGGATGAAATGGCCCCGAACTTCCCGGCCGGCCTGAAGGCGGTGGTGCCGTATGACACCACGCCGTTCGTGCAGGTCTCGATCAAGGGCGTCATCAAGACCCTGATCGAAGCGATCGTGCTGGTGTTCCTGGTGATGTACCTGTTCCTGCAGAACTTCCGCGCGACCCTGATCCCGACGATCGCGGTGCCGGTGGTGCTGCTGGGCACGTTCGGCATCCTGGCCGCGCTGGGCTTCTCGGTGAACATGCTGACCATGTTCGCGATGGTGCTGGCGATCGGCCTGCTGGTCGATGACGCGATCGTGGTGGTGGAGAACGTCGAGCGGATCATGTCCGAGGAAGGACTGTCGCCGCTGGAAGCCACGCGCAAATCCATGAGCCAGATCACCGGCGCGCTGGTCGGCATCGGCCTGGTGCTGTCGGCGGTGTTCGTGCCGATGGCCTTCATGAGCGGTGCCACCGGCGTCATCTACCGTCAGTTCTCGGCCACGATCGTTTCGGCGATGGCGCTGTCGGTGCTGGTCGCGATCGTGCTGACCCCGGCGCTGTGCGCGACCATGCTCAAGCCGCTCAAGAAGGGCGAGCACCACGTGGCCCACAAGGGCTGGTCGGGCCGCTTCTTCAATGCGTTCAACCGCGGCTTCGACAGCTCCAGCGCGAAGTATCAGCGTGGCGTGCGCGGCATCCTCGGCCGTCCGTGGCGCTTCATGGGCGTGTTCGCCGCGCTGGCGCTGGTGATGGGCCTGCTGTTCATGCGCCTGCCCAGCTCGTTCCTGCCCAATGAAGACCAGGGCATCCTGATGGCGCTGGTGCAGACCCCGGTCGGTGCCACCCAGGAACGCACGCTGGAATCGATCGACAAGCTCGAAAAGCACTTCATGGAAAACGAAGCCGACGCGATCGAGTCGATCTTCTCGGTGCAGGGCTTCAGCTTCGCCGGCATGGGCCAGAACGCGGGCATGGCCTTCGTCAAGCTCAAGGACTGGAAGGATCGTGATGCGGATCAGGGCGCGATGCCGGTGACCGGTCGCGCGATGGCCGCGCTGGGCGGGATCAAGGATGCCTTCATCTTCGCCTTCCCGCCGCCGGCGATGCCGGAACTGGGCATCGGCTCGGGCTACACCTTCTTCCTGAAGGACACCAGCGGTGCCGGTCACCAGGCGCTGCTGGACGCGCGCAACCAGCTGCTCGGCATGGCCGGGCAGAGCAAGCTGCTGGCCAATGTGCGCCCGAACGGTCAGGAAGATACTCCGCAGCTGCGCGTCGACATCGACGTCGGCAAGGCGAGCGCGCTGGGCCTGTCGCTGGAGGCGGTCAACACGACGCTGGCGGCGGCCTGGGGCAGCAGCTACATCGATGACTTCATCGACCGTGGCCGGGTCAAGCGCGTGTATGTGCAGTCCGATGCGCCGTTCCGCATGAACCCGGAGGACTTCAAGCTGTGGTCGGTCAAGAACACCGCCGGTGAGATGGTGCCGTTCTCGGCCTTCGCCAGCCAGCGCTGGGATTACGGTTCGCCGCGTCTGGAACGCTATAACGGCGTATCCGCGATGGAGATCCAGGGCGAGCCGGCCGCGGGCGTGGCCTCGGGCGATGCGATGAACGAAGTGGAGAAACTCGCCAAGCAGTTGCCGGCTGGGTTCGACATCGAGTGGACCGCGTTGTCCTACCAGGAGCGCCAGGCCGGTTCGCAGACGCCGCTGCTGTACACGCTGTCGCTGCTGATCGTGTTCCTGTGCCTGGCCGCACTGTATGAAAGCTGGAGCGTGCCGACCTCGGTGCTGCTGGTGGCCCCGCTGGGCATCCTCGGCGCGGTGCTGGCCAACACCATGCGCGGCATGGAGCGCGACATCTACTTCCAGGTGGCGATGCTGACCACGGTCGGCCTGACCAGCAAGAACGCGATCCTGATCGTGGAGTTCGCCAAGGAAAACCTGGAGAAGGGCGCCGGCCTGATCGAGGCGACGATGCACGCCGTGCGCGACCGTCTACGCCCGATCATCATGACCTCGCTGGCCTTCGGCCTGGGCGTGCTGCCGCTGGCGATCGCCTCGGGTGCCGGTTCCGGCGCACAGCAGGCCATCGGTACCGGCGTGCTCGGCGGCATGCTGGTCGGCACGGTGCTGGGTGTGTTCTTCATCCCGCTGTTCTTCGTGGTGGTGCAGCGCGTGTTCAATCGCAGGAAATATGGCAAGAACGCAGGAGGTTCCGATGCGTAAGCCCTTGATGGCCAGCCTGGCGCTGGCCGTGAGCCTGGTGCTGTCCGGCTGCTCGACCCTGGAGCCGCGCAGCACCGAAGTCGCCCCGGCGATTCCCTCGCAGTGGCCTGCCACGGCCACCGCGGGAGCACAGACCGCAACGGCCGACGTCGCCGACATCGGCTGGCGCGACTTCTTCGTCGATCCGCGCCTGCAGGCGGTGATCACCCAGTCGCTGGACAACAACCGCGACCTGCGCGTGGCCGTGCTCAATGTCGAGCGCGCCCGGGCGCAGTACCGGATCCAGCGCGCCGATCGCGTGCCGGCCATCGGCGTGCAGGGGCAGATGACCCGCAGTGGCGGCGATGCCCCGGTGACCGAGCAGTTCAGTGCGAACCTCGGCGTGGTCGAGTTCGAACTGGACCTGTTCGGGCGCGTGCGCAATCTGAGCCAGGCCGCGCTGCAGCAGTACTTCGCCGAAGCGGCCAACCGCCGCAGTGCGCAGCTGTCGCTGGTCGCCGAGGTGGCCAACGCATGGCTGACCCTGGGCGCCGACAGCGAACAGCTGCGGATCGCCCAGGCGACGCTGGCGACCTATGAGGACTCGCTGCGCCTGACCGAGGCCCGTCGTCAGCTCGGCGGCGCCTCGGCGCTGGAATTGAGCCAGACCCGTACCCTGGTGGAGACCGCGCGCACGGATGTGGCGCGCTTCGCCGGGCAGGTCGCGCAGGACCGCAACGCGCTGGTGCTGCTGGCCGGTGGGCCGATCGATGCGTCCCTGCTGCCGCAGGCCGAGGTGACCGACGTGGCCAGCGTGCGTCCGCTGCCGGCCGGCGTGCCCGGCGACGTGCTGCTGCGGCGACCGGACGTGATGGCCGCCGAGCACGTGCTGCTGTCGGCCAACGCCAACATCGGCGCGGCGCGCGCGGCGTTCTTCCCGTCGATCAGCCTGACCGGCAACATCGGTTCGGCCTCGTCGGAGCTGTCGGGTCTGTTCGACAGCGGCACCCGGGTGTGGAGCTTCATTCCGAAGCTCACCCTGCCGATCTTCCAGGGCGGCAAGCTGCGCGCGAACCTGGGCATGGCCACCGCCGACCGCGACATCGCGCTGGCGCAGTACGAAAAGGCGATCCAGTCCGGCTTCCGCGAGGCCGCCGATGCGCTGGCACTGAACGAGAGCCTGGATGCGCAGCTGTCTTCGCAGCAGGCGCTGGTGGCCGCGGCCGAGCAGGCGCAGCAGTTGTCGCAGGCCCGCTATGACGCCGGCCTCGACAGCTTCCTGACCTTGCTGGATGCGCGGCGTACCGCGTACACCGCACGCCAGTCGCTGGTCGGCACGCAGCTGGCGCAGCAGTCCAATCAGGTGGCGTTGTACAAGGTGCTCGGCGGCGGTTGGCACGAGCGCGGCTGAGGTATCACGGGTGCGGCCACGCGGTCGCACCCTCGCGTCTGTTGGTACGGATCAGCGCATCGCGCTTGATCTGGATCGCGGCGGTCAGACGCGGGCGTGCAGCCGCGGGCGCGATGCCTGGTCCTGGCGGCCGGCATGGTAGACGTGTTCCCAGCACTCGTCGACGAACTGGCGTGCCTGTTCTTCGGACAGGCGCGGCATGATCTGCAGCGCGTAATGGGTCTGGAACATTTCATCGCGCTGCTCATCGCTGGCACGCGGTTGCGTGATCAGCGAGTCGCAGGCGAATTTGATCCACGGCACGTAATGGCCGAACGAGCCCGTCCCGAGGTTGCCGTCGGCATGACGCTGGCGCCAGTGGCTGACTTCGGCGTCGACATCGATGACGGCAGGGATGGAGATCTGGGCGGAAGACATGGTCACTTCAGTTTGGGAAGAAGGGAATCTGGATGATGGCGTAGAGCGCGGTGCAAGCGATGTCATGGCGATGTGGAGCCTGTGTGGCGGCGTTGGCTGCGGTGTTCGCCGAGCAGATGCGCGTGGTGGACCACGCCCAGGCGTTCGGCCAGGGTGGCCAGCCGGTTGCAGACCGCGACGCGGTGATGGGGATGGCGCCGCGTCAACTCATCCTGGATCGCCTGGTAGGCATCCCAGAAAGGCGCGGCGTTGCGGTGGCGTGCGTAATGCACCTGCAGTCTTTCCCACGCGTCCATCAACGCAGGTTCGACGGAGGAGGTGCGGCGGGTTTGGGCATGCATGACGTCTCCTCGACGATGGTGCCCCTGTGCAACCACCTTAAGACGTTCATGCAGTCGCGTTGTTAGCAGCGCGTGTTCGCCGTGTCCGGCAGCGGTCGACGGCGCGTGATGGCGCCACGCGCAGACACCCGCGGCACAGGGGCCTGCACCCCGTCCGTGTCACTGAAGCATTCAGAACGTTGCAGCGCCCGCGCGCGCCGCAACGGGAGCGCGCGGAGCTCTTTCGCGCGGATCCGCGCAGAAGCGGGCGTACTTACACGCCGATGTCTTCGTTCCAGACCTCGGGATGGGCGTTGATGAAGCCGCCGAGCAGGTCGATGCAGGCCTGGCTCTGCATGTCGATCACGGTGACGCCGTTCTCGCGCAGCCAGTCGATGCCGCCCTGGAAGGTGACCGATTCGCCGACCACCACGGTGCCGATGTTGAACTGGCGGACCAGCCCGCTGCAGTACCAGCAGGGGGCCAGGGTGGTGACCATGATGGTGTCCTGGTACCGGCGTTGGCGACCCGCCTTGCGGAACGCATCGGTCTCGCCGTGCACGGACGGGTCGCCTTCCTGCACGCGGCGGTTGTGGCCGCAGCCGAGCAGGCGGCCATCGTTGTGGTACAGCGCGGCGCCGATCGGGATGCCGCCTTCGGCCAGGCCCTGGCGGGCTTCGGCGATGGCGGTCTCGAGCAGGGCGGCGTAGTCGGGGGTGGTGATCATGCGCAATCCAGGGACGTGAAGGCCTTCATCATAGTGGGCGGCCTGCCGCAACGGCGCCGGCGGTGCGATAATCGTCCCATGAGCGAATCCCCCTACAAGACTGGCACCACCCATTTCGGCTTCCGCGATGTCGCTGCGAAGGACAAGCAGAAGCTGGTGGGCGAAGTGTTCACCTCGGTCGCGCGCAGCTACGACCTGATGAACGATCTGATGAGCCTGGGCATCCACCGGGCGTGGAAGCGCTACTACGTAGCCACCGCGCAGGTGAAGCCGGGCGACCGCGTGCTCGACCTGGCCGGCGGCACCGGTGACATCGCCGCGCTGATCAAGGAGCGGGTCGGGGACGAGGGTGAAGTGGTGCTGGGCGACATCAACGCCGGCATGCTCTCGGTCGGCCGTGACCGGCTGACCAACCGCGGCCTGGTCGCGGGCCTGAACTACGTCCAGTGCAACGCCGAAGCACTGCCGTTCCCGGATGCGAGCTTCGACCTGGTCACGATCGCCTTCGGCCTGCGCAACGTCACCGACAAGGAAGCCGGCCTGCGCGAGATGCACCGCGTGCTCAAGGTGGGCGGCCAGGCACGCGTGCTGGAATTCTCCGAGGTCACCGCGGACTGGTTCAAGCCGATCTACGATTTCCACTCGTTCAAGATCCTGCCGAAGCTGGGCCAGCTGTTCGCGCGCGATGGCGACAGCTACCAGTACCTGGCCGAGAGCATCCGCAAGCATCCGCCGCAGGAGCAGCTCAAAGCGATGATGGCCGAGGCCGGTTTCGAGCGGTGCCATTACAAGAACCTGACCGGCGGGATCGTCTCGATCCACTCCGGCTACAAGCTCTGACGCGTCGCGCAGCCAACTGAATGCGCAGACCGCCACGTACGGCCTGCGCGCGGTCCCGGGACAGGGGTAAACTGGTCGTTTCACCCTGATCGGTCCTGTTCATGCGATCTCCGTTCCTGTTGATTCCCCTGGCCGTCGCCTTGGCGTCCGGCTGCTCCAAAGAACCGGCGGCTCCGACCGTCGATCCCACTGCCAATGCGCCGGCGGGCACTGCCATGAAAGCGGACAGCCGCAGCCACGATGAAAGCTCGTACGCCGAGCCGGACAAGGTGGTCGTCAAGGACCTCGCGCTGGATCTGAAGCTGGATTTCGACAGCAAGCAGATCGGTGGCACCGCGACCTACACCCTGGAGTGGAAGGACAAGGCCGCCAAGCAGCTGGTGCTGGACACCCGCGAACTGAGCGTGGAGAAGGTCGAGGCGATCGCCGCCGACGGCAAGGCCGCGCCGCTGCCCTTCGTGCTGGCACCGGCCGACAAGGTGTTCGGCAGCAAGCTGAGCATCGAGACCCCGGACCAGCCGGCCAAGGTCGTGATCACGTATCACACCGCACCGACCGCCTCGGGCCTGCAGTGGCTGGAGCCGTCGATGACGGAGGGCAAGAAGCTGCCCTTCATGTTCAGCCAGTCGCAGGCGATCCACGCCCGTTCCTGGGTGCCGTTGCAGGACACCCCGAGCGTGCGCTTCACCTACAGCGCGCATGTGGTCTCGCGCCCGGACGTGATGGTGCTGATGAGCGCCGACAACGATCCCAAGGCCGCGCGTGATGGTGATTACACCTTCAAAATGCCGCAGCCGATCCCGTCCTACCTGCTGGCCATCGCCGCCGGCGACCTGGTGTTCGAGCCGATCTCCGGCCGCTCCGGGGTGTGGGCCGAACCGACCATGGTCGGCAAGGCCGCCAAGGAGTTCGAAGACACCGAGAAGATGATCGGCGCCGCCGAGAAGCTCTACGGTGAGTACCGCTGGGGCCGCTACGACATGCTGGTGCTGCCGCCGTCGTTCCCGTTCGGTGGCATGGAGAACCCGCGCCTGACCTTCGCCACCCCGACCGTGATCGTCGGCGACAAGTCGCTGGTTTCGCTGGTCGCCCACGAACTGGCGCACAGCTGGTCGGGCAACCTGGTGACCAACGCCAGCTGGAAGGACATCTGGCTCAACGAAGGCTTCACCACCTACGTGCAGGGCCGCATCACCGAGGCGCTGTACGGCCAGGAAATGGCCGAGATGGAGCGCGAGATCGACCAGAACGATCTGCTCGCCGAGGTGAAGGACATGAGCCCGGCCGACCAGGCCCTGGCGCTGCCGCCGCTGAGCGAGCGTGATCCGGACGAGGCGCTGAGCCAGGTCGCCTACGTCAAGGGTTCGTGGTTCCTGCAGTTCCTGGAGCAGCGCTTCGGCCGCGAGACCTTCGATCCGTTCCTGCGCGGCTGGTTCGATGACCACGCCTTCCAGAGCGCCAACACCGACCAGTTCGTCGAATACCTGAAGAAGAACCTGCTGTCCAAGAAGCCTGGCGCCGTCACCGATGCCGAGCTGAAAGCATGGCTGGACGAGCCGGGCATCCCGTCGTTCGCGACCAAGGCCCGCTCGCGCAACTTCTCCATCGTGGATACCGCACGCATCGCGTGGCAGGGCAGCAACACGCTGCCGAATGCGCAGATCACCGGCGAGTGGGGCACCCAGGAATGGGTGCACTTCATCGACGGCCTGGGCAAGACCCTGCCGGTCGAGAAACTGGCTGCGCTGGACAAGGCGTACCACTTCACCGGTACGGCCAACGGCGAGATCGCGATGCGCTGGTACCCGCTGACGATCCGCAGCGGCTACAGCGAAGCGAACGAGGCCGCCGGTGCGTTCATCGAGCGCGTTGGCCGCCGCAAGCTGATCCTGCCGATCTACGCCGAACTGGTGAAGACGCCGGAAGGCCTGGCCTTTGCCAAGGCGGCCTTCGCCAAGGCGAAGCCGGGGTATCACCCGATCACCACCGGCTCGGTCCAGGACATGCTGGACAAGGCCGAGGCGGGCACGGCCAAGCCGTAATCGCCAGACGCATCGGTTGAACGAAAAACGGCGGGGAAACCCGCCGTTTTTTCATGCCGCGGCGCCAGCGCTCACACCGCGCGCACCGCCAGGAACATGTCCACGCAGTCGTGCATCACCTGCTGCTGCTGCGCTGGTGCCAGCGGTGGCTGGCCGAAGGTGATCTGCGGCCAGAATGCAAACGCCTTGAGCATCGCCTGCAACTGGTGGGCCGCCTCGGCGGGCGGCATCTCCGCGCGCAGCCGGCCGTCGGCCTGGGCGGCGCGGATCCAGCCGGTCAGGCCTTCTTCCTTCTCGGCCAGCTTGTCCATCATCGCGCGCGCCCGTTCGGGCGTGTGCACCAGTTCGGCCATCGCCACCCGGGACAGATCGATGAAGCCGGGGTCGTCGAGCAGGCGCATCTTCCGCGCCGCGAATACCAGCAATTGATCGCGCAGCGGCCGTGCCGGATCGTACGGCACGACATCCAGTGCCTGGCTCGCCTCGAACAGTTGCCACAGGATCGCGGTGAACAGTTCGTCCTTGCTGGCGAAGTGGTTGTAGACGGTGCGCTTGGATACCTCGGCCGTGGCCGCGATGCGGTCCATGCTGGTGCCGGCGAAGCCGAAGGTGCGGAACTCGGCTACCGCCGCCTCGAGGATGGCCGCGCGCTTGCGGTCGGTCAGGCGGGTAGGGCGGTCGGAGGGGCTCATGCCGCCACTTTACACCGTTCAGTTTACTTTTCGGAAAAGGTAAGTACACTCGCCGGTGTACTTTCCAGGGCAAGCCCCGATGACGCGTCGCCTGCCTCGATTCCTCCTCCTTCTGACGGTGTTGATCGCCATGTCCATTGGCCTGTTGACCTGCGGTGCCCGCCCGGCTGCCGCCTATGACCAGTCGCCGCAGTTCGGCGACGGGCGCTTCCACAATCCCGTCGGCAAGAGCGCGCTCGGCTTCGTCGGCACGCTGGGCGTGATGTGGAAGTTCCTGTTCGACAAGCCGGCCGATGCCAGCCCGCTGGCGCCGATCCCGGTGCAGGCGCTGACCCGCCAGGCCCTGCTCGATGCGCCCGATGACAGCCTGTGGCGGCTGGGGCACTCGACGATGCTGATGAAGCTGGACGGCCATTTCTGGCTGACCGACCCGGTGTTCGCCGAGCGCGCCTCGCCGATGTCGTTCATGGGCCCGAAGCGCTTCCACGCCCCGCCGTTGAGCATCGACGAACTGCCGCCCATCACCGGCGTGATCATCTCCCACGACCACTACGATCACCTCGACCACGCGGCCATCCTCGCGCTCGCGCCGAAGGTGCAGCACTTCGTCACCGCGCTCGGCGTGGGTAACCGTTTGATCGGGTGGGGCGTGCCGGCGGCGAAGGTGGTGCAGCTGGACTGGTGGCAGGACACCCGCGTGGAGGGCCTGAAGATCGTCGCGACCCCGGCCCAGCATTTTTCCGGGCGCACCCTGGCCGACGGCAACCGCACGTTGTGGGCCTCGTGGGTGATCGACACCGGGCATACCCGGATCTTCTTCAGCGGTGACACTGGCTACTTCGATGGCTTTGCCCGCATCGGCGAGCGCTACGGCCCGTTCGACCTGACCATGATCGAGACCGGCGCCTACGATGCGCAGTGGCCGGACGTGCACATGCAGCCCGAACAGAGCCTGCAGGCGCACCTGGACGTGCGTGGCAAGGTGATGATGCCGATCCACAACGGCACCTTCGACCTCGCGCTGCACCCGTGGACCGAACCGTTCGAACGCATCACCACGCTGGCGCAGGAACAGGGCGTGGCGCTGACCGCGCCGCACATGGGCGAGCGCCTGGATATCCGCGCACCGGCACCGTCCACCCAGTGGTGGCGCGAAGGGCAGCCGGCCACGCCGTGAGGGTGGCGCCGAACGGCGTCGTGCCGGCATGACGCGCTTGGCGATAAAGTAGGCGCAGGCGCCTGGCGCGCCATCGTCCAACACGGAGCACCCAATGAAGCGACTGATCCTGGTAGCGGCCTGCGCCTTCGCGCTGGCCGCCTGCAGCAACCCCGAGGCCGAGCGCCAGGCGCAGGAAGCCGCCGCAGCCGCCGCCAAGGCGCAGCAGGAAGAGAAGGCCGAAGGCGTGGCCAAGCAGTACGACATGGCCGTCGCCGCGCAGGATTGGGAGCGCGCGCGCATCCACGGCGGCTCGCTGCTGGATCAGTACAAGGACACCGACGTGGCTGCCCGCATCGAACCGGGCTACGCCGAGGTCAAGGCCAAGGCGGAAGCCGCGCGCGAGACGCGCCGCCTGCAGGCGCTGTGGCAGTACAACAAGATTCCGGTCGGGACCAAGGGCATCCAGGCCTCCGCGCAGATCTACAGCAAGGACCGGGTGGATGTGGACGGCAGCGGTGCCAAGCCGGTGCAGCTGGTCTTCCGCGACCATCCCGAGTGGAAGCGCCACGCCTACCTCGTGCTGCAGGCCGGCGATTTCCGCTGCCCGAAGTGCCAGGTCAAGGTGACCGTCGACGACGGCAAGCCGGTGGCGATGGCGGCCTGGCGCCCGGATACCGATGAGGCGATCGCGATGTTCATCACCGACCAGAAGGCGCTGTGGAACCTGGCGCGCAAGGCCAAGGTGATCAGCATCGAATTCCCGGTCAAGGCCGGCGGCACGCGAACGGCCGTATTCGAGACCGGCGGCGTGGACGCCAGCCAGATGCCGCAGTGGTGGCAGTGAGCGGCCTGCCGGCCATCCGTCACTGGGTGTTCGACATGGACGGTACGCTGACCGTGGCGGTGCATGATTTCCAGCGCATCAAACGCGAGCTCGCGATCCCGCAGGAAGACGACATCCTCACCCATCTCGCCGCGCTGCCGGCCGAGGTGGCGGCGGACAAGCATGACTGGCTGCTGGCACACGAACGCGCGCTGGCAGAGCGCGCGCAGGCCGCTCCCGGTGCCGTGGCCCTGGTACGCGCGCTGCACGGTGCGGGCTGCCGGCTGGGCATCCTGACCCGCAACGCGCGCGAACTCGCCCAGGTGACATTGCAGGCGATCGGAGTGGGGGATGTGTTTGCCACCGACGACATCATCGGCCGCGACGAAGCCCAGCCCAAACCGTCACCGGCCGGGCTGCAGTACTTCGTTGAGCGCTGGCAGGCAGCTCCGGCCCGGATGGTGATGGTCGGCGATCACCGTTTCGACCTCGAATGCGGCCGCGCCGCCGGTACCCGCACCCTGCTGGTCAACACGCCGGACAACCCGTGGCCGGGCCTGGCCTGCTGGCATCTGGCCGACTGCGGCGAGGTGTTGGCGGCGTGGGAAGGGAAGCGGGTTTTGGCCTGATCACACCGGACAAGGCCTGCCGCATGCTCTGCTGACGGTGGACCAGAACAGCAGCCAGGCATGGCCTGGCTCTACCCTCATCCCCCCCGATTTCCCTCTGGTGGAGAGCCCCCTTGATGTTCAAGGGGGCGCGCCAACGGCGCGGGGTTTAGGTGGAATGCGCGGGCCGGTTGCGCCACAGGCGCAGTCGGCTCAAGGGGGCGCGCCGAAGGCGGGGGGATAAGGTGGAATGCGCGGGCAGTTTGGTTACGCGTTCAACGCGTAACCAAACTGCAGCTTAAACTGCTCATTGAACTCATCAAACGTGAAGCGCTGGTTCTGGGTGCCCGGGTGCTCGACCTTCAGCGCGCCCATCAGGTTGCCCATGCGGCCGATGGTCAGCCAGTCGTAGCCCTTCTCGATGCCGTAGATCAGGCCGGCGCGGAAGGCGTCGCCACAGCCGGTCGGGTCGACCACGCGGCGCTCGTGC
The DNA here is from genome assembly GCF_039673645.1 of Stenotrophomonas sp. TWI700. NCBI lineage: Bacteria > Pseudomonadati > Pseudomonadota > Gammaproteobacteria > Lysobacterales > Lysobacteraceae > Stenotrophomonas > Stenotrophomonas sp. TWI700. The sequence continues at coordinate 77,620 of NZ_JBDJMB010000010.1, forward strand.
GCCGGCGGGATGTCATAGGTCTTTTCCGGGGTGTGGATGACCGCGCCCTTCGGGCCACGGGTGGTGATGTAGGCCTTGACCCGGCTCACGATCTCCCTTTCATCCCAGCCGGTGCGCTCCTGCAGCAGGTTGGACTCGTAGTCGTTGACCACCACGTAGTCGGCCTGTTCGATGAAGGTGCGCAGTTCCGGGCCGTTGAACAGCGGCATGGCCTGGCCCGGGTCGAAGATGAACGGCACGCCGCCTTCGAAGAATTCCTGCGAGTTCTGGATCATGCCCTCGCGCCCGTCCGGGCCGACCAGGCCCAGGGTCACGCCCGGCACGTCCTTCACGTGGTTCTCGTAGGACCGCATCATCGCGCCCGGGTGGAAGGCGGTGATCTGGTTGTTGTCGTGGTCGGTGGTGATGAACGCCTGCGGGGTGAACAGCTCGTCGATCACCTTGACCCGGCTCAGGTCGATGCCCAGGCCCTGGAAGTACTCGCGGTACGGGCCGAAGTCCGAGCCCACGGTGCCCATCGGGATCGGCTCGCCGCCCAGCAGGTACAGGTTGTAGGCGATGTTGCCTGCGCAACCGCCGAATTCACGACGCATGCGCGGCACCAGGAACGACACATTCAGGATGTGCACCTTGTCCGGCAGGATGTGATTCTTGAACTGGTCCGGAAACACCATGATGGTGTCGAAGGCAAGAGAACCACAGATCAAAGCGGACATCGAGTAAGGCCTATGCGGAAGGGAGTTTGAGGCCCGTCGGGCGGGCAACGAAACGGCGCCTCGCGGCGCCCTGCGGCGCAAAGGTTAACGGGTGAGGCGGCTTTGGGCCAGAACCCGGGCTGTCCGGATCGGCCTGAATGGCCGTGAAGGCTGGCTTTCGGCCAGATTTGTCCTTGCTCGCGCACAGGGGGATTGCTAGGCTTGTCGACCTCGAATTCTGCCCATTTTTTCGCCATCCCGCGTTGGGCGCGACACCCCTCAGGATCAACTCCCAGATGTTCAAGAAACTGCGTGGCATGTTCTCCAATGACCTGTCCATCGACCTGGGCACGGCCAACACCCTCATCTACGTGCGTGGGCAGGGGATCGTGCTGAACGAGCCGTCGGTCGTGGCCGTGCGCCAGGACCGTGCCATCGGTGGTACCCGTTCCGTGGCTGCCGTGGGCGCCGAGGCCAAGCAGATGCTCGGCCGTACCCCGGGGCATATCACCACCATCCGCCCGATGAAGGATGGCGTCATCGCCGACTTCACCTACACCGAGGCGATGCTCAAGCACTTCATCAAGAAGGTCCACAAGTCGCGCTTCCTGCGCCCGAGCCCGCGCGTGCTGGTCTGCGTGCCGGCCGGCTCGACCCAGGTCGAGCGCCGCGCGATCAAGGAATCGGCCGAGGAGGCCGGTGCGCGCGATGTGTTCCTGATCGAAGAGCCCATGGCCGCTGCGATCGGCGCCGGCATGCCGGTGACCGAAGCGCGCGGCTCGATGGTCATCGACATCGGCGGCGGCACCACCGAAGTGGCGGTGATCTCGCTGAACGGCATTGTCTACTCGGCCTCCGTGCGCATCGGCGGCGACCGCTTCGACGAATCGATCACCAACTACGTGCGCCGCAACCACGGCATGCTGATCGGTGAAGCCACCGCCGAGCGGATCAAGGTCGAGCTCGGCTGCGCCTACCCGCAGGCGGAAGTGATCGAGATGGAAATCTCCGGCCGAAACCTCGCCGAGGGCGTGCCGAAGATGATCAAGATCAACTCCAACGAGGTGCTTGAAGCCCTGCACGAGCCGCTGTCGGGCATCGTCAGCGCGGTCAAGCTGGCGCTGGAGCAGACCCCGCCGGAACTGTGTGCCGACGTCGCCGAGCGCGGCATCGTGCTGACCGGTGGTGGCGCCCTGCTGCGCGACATGGACCGCCTGATCTCCGAGGAAACCGGCCTGCACGTGCAGGTGGCCGATGACCCGCTGACCTGCGTGGCCCGCGGTGGTGGTCGTGCGCTGGAGCTGGTGGACATGCACGGCAACGAGTTCTTTGCGCCGGAGTGAGCCGTACCGGCCGTGTATCGTAGACACGCCTCTGCGGCGTGATGCCTCCGGTGAGCCCCGCTCACCGGGCGTCACCCTGCCGGGGCGTTGTCGCATGCTGTTCCCGCTGCGCTCTCGTTCCGCGCGCTTCATCCACACTTTTCCCAGTCGACGCCTGTGCCGCCTTACGCCGGTCCTCCCGTAGCCTCCCGCCAGGGCGATGCCGCCAGTCCGCTGCGCCTGCTCGCATACCTGGCGTTGGCCATCACCCTGATCGTGCTCGATGACCAGGCCGGCTGGCTGTCGCGCCTGCGCGCGCAGGCCAACGTGCTGGTGCAGCCGGTGTGGGCGCTGGCCGGCCTGCCGGGTCGCCTGGGCACCCAGGTCAAGGACAACGCGGCCAGCCACGGCCAGCTCGTCAGCGAGAACCGCGAACTGCGCAACCAGCTGCTGATCGCCAATGCGCGGCTGACCCGCCTGCAGACCGCCGCGCTGGACAATGCCCAGCTGCGCGAACTGCTCAACGTGGCCGAGCGCAGTGGCCTGGACGTGCAGCTTGCCCCGATCCTGGATATCGACCTGGACCCGGTGCGCCAGCGCCTGGTGCTGGCCGCCGGCACCCGCGATGGCGTGCATGTCGGCCAGGCGGTGATCGATGCCGGTGGCCTGATGGGCCAGGTGATCGCCACCACCGGCAACAGCGCGACCGTGCTGCTGCTCACCGACCCCGACCACGCGGTGCCGGTCACCGTGGCCCGCAACGGCGTGCGCCTGATCGTCTACGGCCGTGGCGACACGCTCGAACTGCGCGACATTCCGCTCAGTGCCGGGGTGGAAGTGGGCGACGAGATCGTCACCTCCGGTCTCGGTGGGCGCTTCCCGGCCGGATTCCCGGTCGGCAGCATCACCGCGCTGCGCCCGGATGACACCCATGCCTTCCTGGTCGGCGAGCTGAAGCCGGCCGCCCAGCTCGACCGCGGCCGCGATGTGCTGCTGCTGCGCCCGGGCGAGGCGATCCGCATCCCGCCGAACCTGCGCCGTGATGCCAGCGAAGCCGGTGGACCGGCCGCTGCGCCGCTGCAGGAGGGCGCGCCGGCCGGCACCGCGGCGGCCGCCAATGCACCGCAGGCCAACCGGCCCGGTCCGGCCGCACCGGTACCGGTGACCGCTCCGCGCCGTGCCGCAGCCGAATCTACGGTAGTGCCGGGCCATGCCCGGCAGGCCGAATCCATGGAGAACCGGGCTCGGCAGCCCGAACCCGTGGAGAACCGGCCATGAGCCGCCTGCGCGACAAACCCTGGGTGCTGCCGGTCAGCTTGGTGGTGGCCCTGCTGCTCGGCCTGCTGCCACTGCCGGCCCTGCTGCAGCCGCTGCGTCCCTACTGGCTGGCGCTGGTGCTGGCCTACTGGGTGATCGAAACACCGGACCGGGTCGGGCTGGGCATCGCCTTCGCCAGCGGCGTGATCGCCGATCTGCTCTATGGCGGCGTGCTGGGCGAGCAGGCGCTGCGGCTGGTGATCCTGACCTTCATCCTGCAGCGCTTCCGCGCGCGCATCCGCTTCTTCCCGATGTCGCAGCAGATCCTGGCGATCGGCGGCCTGCTGTTCAACGACCGCATCGTCAGCGCGGTGGTGCACATCGTGGTCGGCGAGCCGACCCTGCCGTGGTCCTACTGGTGGGCGCCGCTGCTGGGCATGGCGCTGTGGCCGCTGGTGTTCGTGCTGCTGGACGCCCTGCGCTTCGGGCGACGCGGGCGCTGACATGTACATGCGCCGCCAGGCCAAGAATCCGCATGCCGAGGCAGAACAGTTCCGGCGCCGCGCCGCGCTGGGCTTCCTCGGCGTGCTGGTGTGCCTGCTCGGCCTGGGCGGCTGGTACTTCAAGCTGCAGGTGATGGACCACGACATCTACGCCACGCGCTCGGAGGCCAACCGGATCAAGCCGCGGCCGGTGGTGCCGGGGCGCGGGATGATCTACGACCGCAACGGCCGGCTGCTGGCCGAGAACGTGCCGGCGTTCCGCCTGGACATCACCCCGGACAAGGTCAAGGACATGGACGCCACGCTGGCGGGCCTGTCGAAGATCCTCGCCCTCAGCCCGGAAGACATCGAGACCTTCAACCGGTCGCGCAAGGCCCGCCGCAGTTTCCTGCCGGTCACGCTCAAGCTGCGCGTCACCGATGAGGAGATGGCGCGCTTCGCGGTGGACCGCTGGCGTTTCCCCGGCGTGGAGCTGGAGCCGTACCTGACCCGTCGCTATCCGTATGGCGATCTGTTCGCGCACATCATCGGCTACGTCGGCCGGGTCGATGACAAGGACCTGGAGATGCTGGGCGAGGGCAATGCCGCGCTGACCCACATCGGCAAGTCCGGGCTGGAGCGCTATTACGAGCAGCAGCTGCGTGGCAAGGTCGGTTACGAGCAGGTCGAGACCAACGTACAGGGCCGGGCGATCCGCACCATCGGCCGGGTCGCGGCGCAGTCGGGCAGCGACCTGCGGCTGTCGATCGATGCCGACCTGCAGCGCGCGATGGTCGCCGCCTTCGGCGAGTTCGAGGGCGCGGCGGTGGCGATGGACCCGCGCACCGGCGAAGTGCTGGCGATGGTCAGTCTGCCGTCCTACGACCCCAACCTGTTCGTCAACGGCATCTCGCACGCCGACTTCAAAGCGCTCAACGACAACCCCTCGCGGCCGCAGTTCAACCGCCTGGTGCTTGGCGGTGTCGCGCCCGGTTCCACCATCAAGCCGCTGATCGGCCTGGCCGGCCTGGACAGCGGCGTGCGCAGGCCGGAAGACAAGATCCTCTCCACCGGCATGTTCTATCTGCCCGGCACCTCGCGCGGCTGGGGCGATGCCAACCGTGGCGGCCATGGCTGGACCGATCTGCGCAAGTCGATCACCCAGTCGGTCAACACGTATTACTACAAGCTGGCGCTGGATATGGGCATCGAGCGCTTCGACCACTACATGGGCTACTACGGGTTCGGTGCGCCGACCGGCATCGACCTGACCGGCGAGATCGGCGGCATCCTGCCGTCGCCGACGGCCAAGTTCAAGGCGCGCAAAGAGCGCTGGTATCCCGGCGACACCGTCAACGTCAGCATCGGCCAGGGTGACTGGAAGGTCACCCCGCTGCAGCTGGTGCATGGGGTGGCGGGCATCGCCGATGGCCAGCTGCGGCAGCCGCACCTGGTAATGCAGCAGCGCGCCGGTTTCGATGCGGACTGGACCGCTACGCCGCCGGGCGAAAGCAAGCCGATCAGCCCGACACCGGGCAATCTGCAGGCCGTGCGCGAAGGCATGATGGGCACCATGCAGCCGGGCGGCAGCGGTGCACGTGCTGCTGCCGGTGCGCCCTACGTGATGGCCGGCAAGACAGGCACCGCGCAGGTGATCAGCCGCCGCGGCACCGCGGCGGTCAACCCGCGCAGCCTGCCGCTGCATCTGCGCCACCGCGCGCTGTTCGTGGGCTTCGCACCGGCCGACCACCCGGTGATCGCGGTGGCGATCGCGGTGGAGGGCGGTGGTTACGGTGGCTCGGCGGCAGCACCGATCGCCCGCAAGATCTTCGACGCCTGGCTGCTCGGCAAGATGCCGGACGGCCTGGAACCGCTGGACAGTGAGCGCGGCACCACCGCGATCGGCATCACCGCGTTCGACGGTGGCGACGGTGCGGCACGTGAAGCGGGCGATGCCGCCGTGGCCGCGCTGGAGCTGCTGCCGGTGATGGTCGGTGTGCCTGCCGCGCCCGAGCCCGCCCCGGCGCCGCTGCCCGGCGCCCCCGTGCCGAGTGCCACCGCGCCGCCGACCGCACCGGAGCGGACACGATGAAGGTCTTCCTGCGCTGGGCGGTCGATATGGCCGTCCGTTTCAGCAGCTCGCTGGACTGGGTGCTGTGCCTGGCCCTGGCCGCGCTGATGCTGATCGGCCTGGCGGTGCTCAAGAGCGCCGGTGGCGACGGCCTGGTGTTTGCGCAGGGCGCGCGCTTCGCGGTCGGCCTGGCCGCGATGTGGGCGATCTCGCGCGTGTCGATCCTGCGCATCCGCTCGGCCACGCCGTTGATCTATGCGGTCTCGATGATTCCGCTGCTGGCCGTGTTCGTGCTTGGCACCGGCAAGTACGGCCGGCAGTGGCTGGATCTGAAGCTGTTCTACCTGCAGCCGGCCGAACTGCTCAAGGTCAGCCTGCCGATGATGGTGGCCTGGTACCTGCATCGCATGCCGCTGCCGCCGCGCTTCTCCACGGTGCTGACCAGCGCGGTGATCATCGGCGTACCGACTGGACTGGTGATGCTGCAGCCGGACTTCGGCACCGGCGTGCTGATCGCCGCCAGCGGTGCGTTCGTGCTGCTGCTGGCCGGCCTGCCGTGGTGGTGGGTCGGCGTGGCGGTCGGCGGCGTCGCCGCAGCCGCGCCGGTGGCCTGGTTCTGGCTGCTGCGGCCGTACCAGAAGGACCGCATCATGATGTTCATGGACCCGGAGAGCGATGCGCTCGGCGCCGGCTGGAACATCATCCAGTCCAAAATCGCGATCGGCTCGGGGGGCTTCGACGGCAAGGGCTGGGGACAGGGCTCGCAGTCGCACCTGAACTTCATTCCCGAGCAGACCACCGACTTCGCCTTCTCCGTGCTCAGCGAGGAGTTCGGCTGGATCGGCGTGGCCATCGTGCTGGCGCTGTACCTGGTGGTGATCGGGCGCTGCCTGTGGATCGCCTCGCAGTCGCGCGATACCTATTCGCGCCTGCTGGCGGGCGCGACCGGCCTGGCGTTCTTCGTCTACGTGCTGGTCAACGGCGGCATGATTTCCGGCCTGCTGCCGGTGGTCGGGGTGCCGATGCCCTTGATCAGTTACGGCGGTACCTCGGCGGTATCGCTGCTGGCCGGCTTCGGCCTGGTGATGGCGGTACGTCGCCACAACCCGGTGCACGGCGGCTACGGCTGAGCGTGCACGATGCGTACGCCGTGACCCGGCGGTACGTGTCGGCTAAGGTTTGCGGTGCCCACGCGTGTTACGGTCCTGCGCTCGCGCCGGCCCGCCTGTCGGGCCCGCTTTCTGCTCGCCGTGTCGCCTCCTGCTGTGCGTCGCGTCATCCACAGGAGTCGTCCGCATGGTCGAACTACTGCAGCGCGCACGCGCCGTGTTCCATTTCTTTTTCCGCACGCTGGACCTGCCGCTGCTGGGCGCGTTGTGCCTGCTGATGGTCGCCGGCCTGGCCGTGCTGCACAGCGTGGACGGTCCGGTGCATGCGCAGGCGATGCGCTACGGGGCCGGGCTTGCGGCGCTGTGGGGGCTGTCGCGTCTGCCGGTGGTGGAACTGCGCGCGTGGTCGCCGTGGATCTACACGCTCTCCCTGCTGCCGCTGCTGGCGGTGTATGTGGTCGGCACCGGCAAGTACGGCCAGCGCTGGTTGAACCTGGGCGTGTTCTATCTGCAGCCTTCCGAGCTGCTCAAGCTCAGCCTGCCGATGATGATGGCCTGGTACCTGCACAAACAGCCCTTGCCGCCGCGGCCGCGCGCGGTGCTGACCGCCGCCGTGCTGATCGGCGGCCCTGCGGTGTTGATCCTGCTGCAGCCCAACCTGGGCACGGCGACGCTGGTGACCGCCAGTGGCGTGTTCGCGCTGCTGCTGGCCGGGCTGCGCTGGTGGTGGATGGCGGTGGCGCTGGGTGGCCTGTCGGTGGCGGCGCCGCTGGCGTGGTTCGGATTGCTGCGGCAGTACCAGAAGGATCGCGTGCTGACCTTCCTGTATCCGGAGAACGATCCGCTGGGCACCGGCTGGAACATCATCCAGTCCAAGATCGCGATCGGCTCGGGCGGCATGCACGGCAAAGGCTGGGGGCAGGGCACCCAGGCCACGCTGGATTTCCTGCCCGAGTACACCACCGACTTCGCCTTCTCGGTGCTGGCCGAGGAGTTCGGCTGGGTCGGGGTGGCGGTGGTGCTCAGCCTGTTCCTGTTCGTCACCGCGCGCTGCCTGTGGATCGCCAGCCAGTCGCGCTGTGGATACTCGCGCCTGCTGGTCGGCACCACCGGCCTGGTGTTCTTCGTCTACGTGCTGGTCAACGGCGGCATGATCTCCGGGCTGCTGCCGGTGGTGGGGGTGCCGATGCCGCTGATCAGTTATGGCGGCACCTCGGCGGTATCGCTACTGGCCAGCTTCGGGCTGGTGATGGCCGCGCGGCAGCATCAGCCGGTGCATGCGACATGAGGCGCGAATCCGCCACACATTGCGCATGCGCTCAGGCGGAAACGCTTCCACGTGCAGACATGGTCAAGCTGTCGCAGAAAAAGTGAGAAGTGGCGCACAGATATGAAGTGACTTGATCTCGATCAATGGACTTGTCGCAAACGGCCTGCACAATGGCGGCCCGCCAACAACGACGCGCTGAGCCAAGCATCGCGGATGGGGAGTCTGGCGGGGAGTAGTTGACCTCACAGGTAGAGAGGGCGAGGCGCGCGCTGGGGAGATGCGCGCCACGCCGCTGCCGATCAGGTCCGGTTTGGCCGGTTGCGTCTGCGGGGATGGGGACGCAGCCGGCGGACCTCTTCGCGCGTTGTTGCCGGCACATAAAGTGAGACGTGCGTCGCCGGCTGCCAGATCGCCGATTGGCTCAGGCCGACCGGCCGGACGCTCCACGCAGATTCCTGCTGCCCGCCACACAGTCGCGGGTCGGGATATGAACATGAATGGGGAAGTGACCCTGCGCCTCCTTACACGTGGCCTTAACAGCATCGCTGAAACTCGGGCAATCCGTTGAGATTCATGGTCTTAGGGGTTTTAATTCATCCATGACCTGCTAACCTGCCGCGATGATCCGACGCTCCCTGGCCTGCATGCTCACGCTCGGTTTGGTCGCTTGTGCGACCCAGCCGCAGACTCCTTCACCGTCGCCGCAGGCCTCGGGGGTTCCCGTCACTCCCGCTGCGGGGAACAAACCCGCCGCGGGGAACAAAGGGCCGGCCGAAGCCGCCCCCGAGGCAGCGGGCGCCAACGCGGCCCCGGTCGATCTGACTCCGGTCCCGTTCGAGGTGGCCCGCGCCAACTTCGTGCGCGATACCGCGGCCCGCTACGGCATTCCCGCCGCGCACATCGAGGCGACCCTGGCCCAGGCGCAGATCCGTGATCCGATCATCGCGGCGATGTCGCGCCCGGCCGAGCGGGTCAAACCGTGGAACGAATACCGGCCGATGTTCATCAGCCAGGCGCGGATCGAGGGCGGCAGGAAGTTCCTCGCCCAGCACCGCGATGAGCTGATGCGCGTGCAGCAGCGCACCGGTGTCCCGGCCGAGGTGATCGTGGCGATCATCGGCGTGGAAACCAGTTACGGCGGCAACACCGGCAGCTACCGCGTACTGGATGCGCTGTACACGCTGGCCTTCAAATACCCGCGCAGTGGCGATCCGGCCAAGCTCGAACGCGAAGTGCGCCGCGAACTGTTCTTCCGCGACGAACTGGCGCGCCTGTTCGCGCTGACCCGCGATGAGAAGCTCGACATCACCGCGATCAAGGGCAGCTACGCCGGCGCGATGGGCATGGGTCAGTTCATGCCCTCCAGCTATCTCGATTACGCGGTGGACGGCAACGGCGATGGCCGTCGCGATCTGTTCAACAGCTATGACGACGTCTTCTCCTCGATCGCCAACTACTTCGTCAAGAAGGGCGGTTGGGTCCGCGGTGGCCCGGTCGCCGTGCCGGCCACGCTGCAGGCGGGTCGCGAACCGTTCAATCCGACCGAGTGGGCGCCGACCTGGAGCCTCTCCGAGCTGGCCCAGCGCGGTTACCAGCCCAGCGTTCCGGTCGCGGCCGGCCTGACCGCCACCCCGATCACGCTGGAAGGCAGCACCGGCAAGCAGTACTGGCTGGGCTTCCAGAACTACTACGCCATTACCCGCTACAACCTCTCGAAAATGTATGCGATGGCCGTGTACCAGTTGTCCCAGGCCATCGCCGGACAGGAGTTGCCGCCGGCATGAACACGATCGCACGCTCCAGATGGCTGATCCCGGGTCTGTTGATACTGGCACTGGCCGCCTGCAGCAGTGCGCCGAAGAAACCCGGGGGCGGCACCGCTTCCGGCAGCAGCAAGCCGTCCGGCGCGGTGGTGCAGGGCAAAGGCGGGCGTCCGGCGCATTGTCCTGATGGCTCGCCGTACAAAGCCGCCTCTGAAGACCCGAGCACGCGCGGCGACTATCGCGCCGGCGGGCTGTACAAGCCGGGCGTGAATGACAGCACCCCCACCTACATCCCGAACGTGGCCTGCATCCCCGAGCCGGAGGTGGTGGATCTGCCGCGTTCGCCGGTCGGCAACAAATCGCCCTACGTGGTGCTGGGCAAGCAGTACCAGGTGATGGACAAGACCCGCGGCTATGCCGAGAAGGGCACGGCCTCGTATTACGGCGCCAAGTTCCATGGCCGGCTGACCTCCAACCGCGAGGTGTACGACATGTACGCCTTCACCGCCGCGCACAAGACGCTGCCACTGCCGAGCTTCGCCCGGGTCACCAACCTGGACAACGGCGAATCGGTGATCGTGCGGGTCAATGATCGTGGCCCGTTCCATGACGGCCGCGTGGTCGATCTCAGTTACGCGGCCGCCGTGCGCCTGGGCATCACCCAGCGCGGCACCGGCAACGTGGAAGTCCGCGCACTGGCCCCGGGCGACGACAACCTCATGGTCGACAAGCCCAGCCGCCGCGAACGCCGCGAGGTCGCCGCCGCTGCGGCTGCCGCGACGACGGCCAGCGCCACCGCGGCACGCCGCGCCAGCGACATGGATGCCCTGGTCGGCAAGCTGCCGGCCGCCACGGCCACGGCCACCGCGGCCAAACCGGCCGGCGAGCAGTACCGCTACCGCGTGGCCGACTCGGCCAAGCCGGGCAACGCCGACAACTTCGATCACTGGATGCGCGACAACGGAGTACGCGTGGCCACCGGCAAGCCGGCCACCACCCAGGCCGCCAGCGTGAACAGCGCCCCGGTGGCGGTCGCCGCACTGCCCGCCGCCGCCCCCGCCGCGCGCCCGGCACCGGCCCCCAGCGCCAGCCTGTCCCAGCAGGTGCTCGGCAGCGTGCTGCTGCAGGTCGCCAGTTTCGCCAGCCGCGACAATGCCACCCGCGCGCTCGGCCAGCTGTCCTCGGCCGGCATCGCCGGGGCCAGCATCAGCGACATCGTCAGTGGCGGGCGCACCCTGTGGCGCCTGCGCGTGCCGGCCCCCGACCATGCCAGTGCCTCGGAACTTGCCGGCCGGATTGCCGGTCTGGGCTTCGGGGCGCCGCAGATCGTGAAGGACTGAGCCTTCCACTGCCCGCGGCACGCCAGCGCGTGCCGCCGCTCCTTGGCCCTACAATGGCCGTTATCCCTCATCCCCCCCTTGGCGCCCTCCAGGAGCTTGCTGTCCGATGAAATTCCGCTTTGCCGCCGCTGCCATGGCCACGACCCTGTTCGTGGGCATGGTCTCCGCCCAGACCCCCCTGCCGACCCCGGCACCGGCGCCTGCTCCCGCCGCTCCGGCCACCGTGGCCACCCCGCCAGCACCCGCGCCCAGCATCTCCAAGGCCTGGATCCTGATGGATTTCGCCACCGGGCAGGTCCTGGCCGGTGAAAACGTGCACGAACAGCTGGCCCCGGCCAGCATCACCAAGGTGATGACCTCGTACGTCGTCGCCGCCGAGGTCAAGAACGGCAAGGTCCGTACCGACGACCAGGTGATGATGAGCGAGCGCGCCTGGCGCGAGGGCGGTGCCGGCACCGACGGCAGCTACAGCGGCTTCCCGGTCAACCAGACCGCACGCCTGGAAGACATGGAAAAGGGCATGGCGATCCAGTCCGGCAACGATGCCGCGATCGCCCTGGCCGAGCACGTCGCCGGCAGCGAAGAAGCCTTCGCCTCGCTGATGAACAGCTACGCCGCCAAGATCGGCATGAAGGACTCGCACTTCGTCAACGCGCACGGCCTCAGCGCCCCGGGCCACCACACCACCGCCTACGACCTGGCCCTGCTGGGCCGCGCGATGGTGCGTGACTACCCGGAAACCTACGCCTACAACAAGGTGAAGGAATTCACCGTCGGCAACATCACCCAGCCGAACCGCAACCTGCTGCTGTGGCGCGACCAGAGCGTGGACGGCATCAAGACCGGCCATACCTCCGAAGCCGGCTACTGCCTGATGAGCTCGGCCCAGCGCGGCGACCAGCGCCTGGTCGCGGTGATCCTCGGGGGCGGTTCGGAAAAGCAGCGCGCCGATGACAGCCTGGCCCTGCTCAACTGGGGCTTCCGCTTCTTCGAAACCCACCGCATGTACGAGCCGGGCAAGGTCGTGGCCGAGCACAAGGTGTGGAAGGGCAAGACCGCCACGCTGCAGCTCGGCGTCGCCCAGCCGATGCTGGTCAGCGTCCCGCGCGGCCGCTACAACGATCTCAAGCCGAGCATCGACGTTCCCAAGACCCTCGAAGCCCCGTTCACCGCTGGCCAGCAGGTCGGCACGCTGAAGGTGATGCTGGACAACCAGGTCGTCGCCCAGGCGCCGCTGGTCGCCGTGGCCGCCGTCGAAGAAGCCGGCTTCTTCAAGCGCCTGTGGGACAGCTTCTGGATGTGGTGGGAATCGGAGTAATCCGGCCCGACCGCAGTAGAAAAAGACCGGCGAAAGCCGGTCTTTTTTTGCGCGTCCCTTTTTGGCTGCCCGGTAGTGCCGGCCGCTGGCCGGCGTCTCGTACTGGCGGCGTTACAGCGACCGGCTGATCGTGAAGCTGCCGAACACCGGCGCCTCGCGCTGCCCATCGAACTCGCGCGTGCTGTGGTAGCGCGCCAGCGCGAACTTCCAGCGCCCGCGCATCACCGCCAGCCCGTACCCGGCCTGGCCGACCACATGGCGCTTGTCGACACTGTGGCTGGTGCGGAACGTGTTGCCATCCAGCGTGATATCGCGGATAACCCACGCCGCATCGGTCGTCGCGAACAGATGCCACGACCACCCGCTCGGCTTGCCACCGCGCGTCGGCGCTGTGTTCTCACCGGCCGGGCGCAGGGGGGTACTGCCGAAATCGTCCGGCAGCTTCCAGCCGAAGCGCACTTCGCCACCGGCATTGAGGTGCGTGGCCAGGTTGCCCACCGCGCCGCCGTAATGGCTGATCGCATCCCAGCCCCAGCCGCCCAGGTTCTCCGTGGCATCGGCCGGCCACCGGCGCATCCGCTCGTGGGTCAGCATGAACACCGGCTCGTTGTGCAGCTGGTTGTCCCAGCCCTGGAACTTCTCATCGCCCAGCAGCTCGTGCACCGCGTTCTGCACTTCTTCGCCTTGGGCCCAGGGCCCGACCACGCCCAACGCCAGCTGCGTTGTCTGCAGCCGGTCGCCGCGGCGCGCGTTGTACCCGAAGCTGCCGATCAGCACGCCCGCATACGGGCGGTCATCTTCGATCAGGTCCTTCCGGGTGAAATCGGTCGGGGTGAAAATCCCCTGGGCCAGGCTGAAGATCATGTTCTGCTGTTCGAACTCGCCCGGGTGCAGCCGCTCCAGGTGGCTGTTGACCCAGCGCGCCAGGCGCGGCAGGCACGGATCGTCGGTGTAGTCGACCAGGTTCGGCGACACGAAGGTGATCTGGGCACCGTTGGTATAGCCCTGATCCTGGTCCTTGCCGCCGAACAGATCGTTGTCGACGCGGAAGTTGACCTGCGGCGGATGCTCGCGCATCGCATCGGGCCCGCATTGGGAGGCGGCCTGGGCGGCAGGCGCCGCCAGGGCGAGGACACCGGCAAGTGCGGCCGGCAGCGCGAAGGGCTTCAAGGACATGGGATACCAGACAGGGATTTATTCTTTCTTAAGCTGGTACAGCGTAGTCAGAGCGTGATCCTGTGAACAGCACTGCGCACGCACTGCTGCGTATCAGTGGCGATACAGGCGTTTTCACGTGCCGTTCGGTACCGCTGTGCGCACGATCAAGCAATGCTTGGGTTCGGGCGCGGGCATCCCCATAATCCCGGACATGGAGATCAAGTCTGACAACCCCGACCACGGCTTCCAGTTCCCCGGCCAGTTCGAACTCAGCGCCATGGGCGCGGCCGGCAACGACCTGGAACGCGAACTGCCGCGCCTGCTCGAGCTCGCCGGCCTGGAAGTACTGACCGAACGGGTCAGCTGGAAACACTCGTCCAACGGCAAGTACGTGTCCGTGCGACTGGTGTTCAAGGCCGACAACCGCGAACAGTACGATGCCGCCCACAACGCGCTGCGCGACCACCCGGAAGTGAAGTGGACGCTGTAGCCAGCTGCGCCACCGCCGCGGCCCCGGGCGACCGGGCGCCGCAGCCGGCCCTGGTGCGTGACCTCGGCCGCCAGCCCTATGCCCCGGTCTGGCACGCCATGCAGCGTTTCACCGATGCCCGCACCGATGCCACCCGCGACGAGCTGTGGGTGGTCGAGCACGACCCGGTGTTCACCCTGGGCCAGGCCGGCAAGGACGAGCACGTGCTCGCCCCCGGCGATATTCCCGTTCTGCATGTCGACCGTGGCGGCCAGGTGACCTACCACGGCCCCGGCCAGCTGGTGATCTACCCGCTGCTGCAGCTGCGGCGACTGGGGATCGGGGTGCGCGACTACGTCTGCCGGATCGAGCAGGCCATCATCGACACCCTGGACGAATGGAACATCGGCGCCGAGCGCCTCGAGGGCGCCCCCGGCGTCTACGTGGGCGGGGCCAAGGTCGCCGCCCTCGGCATCCGCGTGCGCCGCGGCTGCACCTTCCACGGCCTGGCCTTCAATGTGTCCATGGACCTGGAACCGTTCCGCCGGATCAACCCCTGTGGCTATCAAGGGCTGCAGGTGACCTCGGTGGTAGACTTGGGGGGACCGTCCGGCATGGCGGCCGTCACGCCGGTGCTGCTGGGCCATCTGGCCCGCCAGTTCGGCCTGGCCCTCGAGCCGGCCGCTGAATTACCCGATTTGACTGACGCGGCGTGAACGCCGCCGACCAAGGCCATGACTGAAACCACCGCTCGCCTCATTCCCCTGCAGGTTGTGCAGGGCGACACGCCGTCCGCCGCCCCGTTGCAGACGGGCGTCAAACAGATCGGCGGTGACAAGATCGGCCGCTCGCCGGTGCAGTTCGCCGACGCGCCGGTGCTGCGCAAGCCGTCGTGGATCCGCGTGCGGATTCCGTCGGGCAACGCCGTGCAGAACCTCAAGGCCAAGCTGCGCGAGAACCGCCTGGTCACGGTCTGCGAGGAAGCCAGCTGCCCCAACATCCACGAGTGCTTCAGCCACGGCACCGCGACCTTCATGATCCTCGGCGAGGTCTGCACCCGCCGCTGCTCGTTCTGCGACGTCGCCCACGGCCGGCCCAAGCCGCCGGACGCCAATGAACCCGCCAGCCTGTCCCAGACCGTGGCCGACATGGGCCTGAAGTACGTCGTGGTGACCAGCGTGGACCGCGACGACCTGCGCGACGGCGGTGCCCAGCACTTCGCCGACTGCATCGGCGCCATCCGTGCCAAGTCGCCCAACACCAAGATCGAAGTGCTGACCCCGGACTTCCGTGGCAAGGGCCGCATGGAGCGCGCGCTGGAGATCCTGGCGACCAATCCGCCGGATGTGTTCAACCACAACATCGAGACCGTGCCGGATCTGTACCGCAACGTGCGCCCGGGCGCGGATTACCAGTGGTCGCTGACCCTGCTCAAGAAGTTCAAGGCCCAGCACCCGGAGATCGCCACCAAGTCCGGCATCATGCTCGGCCTGGGCGAGACCCTGGAGCAGGTCCAGGCCACGCTGCGCGACCTGCGCGAGCACGACGTGGACATGATCACGATCGGCCAGTACCTGCAGCCGACCGCCCATCACCACCCGGTGCTGCGTTACTGGACGCCCGAGGAATACAAGGCGCTGGAGGAGTACGGCAACGCGCTGGGCTTCAGCCACGTCGCCTCCGGTCCGATGGTGCGCTCGTCCTACCACGCCGATCGCCAGGCGGCCGACGCCGGCGTCGCCGGTTGATCCAACGGGCCCTTCGGGGCCCGTTCTGTCATTCCCCCTGTCTTCCCCCGGCCGCGGCCCTGAACCGCGGATGGCCGCAGGCCTGTGCCTGCCTGCCGATCCCGCCGGTATTCACAAATTTCTCCAACGGCCTCGGTAGGCTGAAGGCCCCGGTGACAAACGCGGCAACTTTCGGCACTGTCGTGGTGTCTGTACTGCACGCAGTCTCTCCCTTGGCAAGGTGCCACGAGCTAGTCCATGAAATTCAAAGCCCCCGCATTCCTGATGGCCCTGGCGCTCACCGCGCCGATGGCACTGGCCGCCTACGCCGATTCGCCCGCGCTGCCCTCGGCCGCCACGGCCGACCAGGTGACCACCTCCAAGCTGGTCTACGGACTGCTCTCGGACAGCCGATACGCCTACCGGCCGCGCGCACTCGATGCGGCGACCTCCAAGGATGTCTTCAAGCGCTACCTGGAGTCGCTCGACAGCAGCAAGCAGTTCTTCACCCAGGCCGACATCACCCGCTTCGCGCCGTTCGAGGCCAACATCGCCACCGCCATCCGTGGGGGTGAGCTGGAGCCGGCGTTCCAGGTGTTCGCGGTCTACAAGCAGCGCGTGGGCGAGCGCGTCGGCTATGCGCGCAAGCTGCTCAAGCAGGACTTCGATTTCAGCACCGACGAAAAGTTCGAGTACGACCGCAAGGACGTGCCGTGGGCCGCGAGCAGCGCCGAACTGGACGATCTGTGGCGCAAGTCGGTCAAGAACGATTGGCTGCGCCTGAAGCTGGCCGGCAAGCAGCCGGCCGAGATCCGCAAGACGCTGGACAAGCGTTACGCGACGCTGGAAAAGTCGGTCAATGAGCTCAAGGGCGAGGACGTGTTCCAGTTCTTCCTCAACGCCTACACCAGCGCCGTCGACCCGCATACCGATTACTTCACCCCGCGCACCGCTGAGAACTTCAACCAGGCGATGTCGCTGTCGCTGGAAGGCATCGGCGCGCAGCTGCAGCGCCAGGACGACATGGTGGTGATCCGCGAGGTCATCGCCGGCGGCCCGGCCGCGGTCAATGGCACG
This sequence comes from Stenotrophomonas sp. TWI700, assembly GCF_039673645.1. Taxonomy (NCBI): domain Bacteria; kingdom Pseudomonadati; phylum Pseudomonadota; class Gammaproteobacteria; order Lysobacterales; family Lysobacteraceae; genus Stenotrophomonas; species Stenotrophomonas sp. TWI700. The sequence continues at coordinate 94,678 of NZ_JBDJMB010000010.1, forward strand.
CTCAAGCCGGGCGACCGTATCGTCGGCGTGGGCCAGGGCAAGTCCGGCCCGCTCGAGGACGTGATCGGCTGGCGCATCGATGACGTGGTGGCCAAGATCCGCGGCAAGAGCGATACCCAGGTCCGCCTGGAGTTCATTCCGGCCGAGGAAGGCGTCGACGGCAAGCACCACACCCTGGTGCTGACCCGCCAGAAGGTGCGCCTGGCCGAACAGGCCGCCAAGGGCGAAACCCTGACCATCCCGGCCAAGGAGGGGGAGCCGGCGCGCAAGGTCGGCGTGATCAAGCTGCCGACGTTCTACCAGGACTTCGAAGGCCGCCGCCGCAATGCCGCGGACTACGCGTCGGCGACGCGCGACGTGGCCAAGCTGCTGGCCGGCTTCAAGGCCGACAAGCTCGACGGCGTGGTGCTGGACCTGCGCAACAACGGCGGTGGTTCGCTGGATGAAGCGATCGAACTGACCGGTCTGTTCATCGAACAGGGCCCGGTGGTCCAGGTGCGCGAGTCCGGTGGCCGCGTCACCGTCAACAGCGACCGCAGTGAAGTGGTGGCGTGGGACGGTCCGCTGGCCGTGCTGATCAACCGCGGCTCGGCCTCGGCGTCGGAAATCTTCGCCGGCGCCATCCAGGATTACGGCCGTGGCCTGGTGATCGGTGAGACCACCTTCGGCAAGGGGACCGTGCAGAACATCGTCGACCTCGACCGTTGGCCGAGTGGCGAGACCCAGCGCTTCGGCCAGGTCAAGCTGACCATCGCCCAGTTCTTCCGCGTCAGCGGCAGCAGCACCCAGCACAAGGGCGTGGTGCCCGATCTGGCCTTCCCGGCCAGCGTGGACGCCAGCGAGTACGGCGAAAGCACCTACGACAACGCCCTGCCGTGGACCCGCATCGCCGCCGTGCCGCACACCCAGTACGGCAATTTCGGTCCGCTGCTGCCCAAGCTGGAAAGTCGCCACGACACGCGCATCGCCGCCGACAAGGAGTTCCAGTGGTGGAACGAGGATGTCGAGCAGTTCCGCGCCGAGAAGGCCAAGAAGTACATCTCGCTCAACGAGGCCGAGCGCCGCGCCGAGCGTGAGAAGCAGGACAAGCAGCGCACCGATCGCCAGGCCATCCGCAAGCAGCTGGGCTTGGACCTGGATCCGCTGGCCGATGACAGCAATGACGACGGCCTGACCGGCAACGAGCGCGACATCGTCAAGGATGCCGCCCGCGAGAAGGCTGCCGAGAAGCGCCCGGATCCGCTGCTGCGCGAGTCGGCCGCGATCCTCGCCGATGCGGTGAACCTGCTGGAGGCCGACCGTCCGCTGTCGGCGCAGGTCCTGCCGCAGTCGACCGCCGTCGGCCGTTGGGCGGACTGACCGCTTCGGCGGCCGCCAGCTGAACAGGTGACAACTCCACAGGCCGCCCTCCGGGGCGGCCTGTGCGTATCCACCTCCTGCCAACGCGCACAGGTCTATCCTTGGAGGCTGGATTTCCGCAGGAGCGGCCATGCGCTTTCGTCGTGTACGTTCGATCCCGCTGCTGGCGGTGTTCGCCGCGTTGACCGCCTGTGGCGGCCGCGCCGCCGACAGTACCCTGATCCGGGAGTCCTTCGACTCCGGCGATACCTATTCGCGTACCGTCCCCGGCCCGCCGGCCCAGGCCTGCGAAGCCGCCCGACGCACCCTGCTCAGCCAGGGCTATGCGATCGCCCGCGCCGGCGATGACGCGGTGGAGGGCAACAAGAACTTCCAGCCCAAGGATGAGGAGCACGAGCAACTGGTGCTGCGGATTTCCTGTGCGCCGCGCGGCGACCAGGCGCTGGTCTTCGTCAGCGCCGTGCAGGACCGCTACGCATTGAAGAAGAGCCCGACCTCGGCCAGCGTCGGCGTGGGTGCCTTCGGCTCGGTCTCGCTGCCGTTCGGCAGCAACGACGACTCGCTGGTGAAAGTGGCCAGCAGCACCGTGCAGGACGCCACCTTCTACCGCCGCTTCTTCGAGCGTCTGCAGCAGTACCTGCCGGCCGCCGCCGTGCCCGAGCCGACGCCGGCCGCCGCCCCGCCCGCGGCGCCCGCTGCAGCGGTGGAGACGCCGCCCACCACGGTGGTGAGCGATACGCCGGCATCGCTGCGCTGAGCGGGCGGGGGTGCGGCAGGCCATGGCAGCAGGATCGCGGCGCTGGCACCGCTGCGTGCTCGGCGCGCTGCTGGGACTGATCCCCGCGGCCAGCGCGTGGAGTGCGGCGTCCTGCGCGCAGCGCGTGCTGGAGGAGCTGGGCTGGCGGATCAGCGCCGCTGATATCGAGGCACCGATGGTGCAGGGCGGACCGGTCTGCGAGCGCGCCGACCTGCGCCAGGCGCAGGCGGCCGGCGACCTGCGCGTGCAGCTGCCGCGTCAATGGTCGGAGGCCCAGCGGCAGGCCTGGCTGCCCACCTTGTTCGATGATCCGGCCACGGTCTGCGCCTACGCGTTCAAGCTCGGCGCCGCCACCCGCCGTGCCACCGCCGCGCTGCAGGACAACGAGGGGTTCCGCTTCTCGGCGCTGCAGCTGGGCTGGATCGGCTTCGGTGCCGGTGGCGCCCAGGCCAAGGGCTGGGAGCGCTTCCGCAGCTTCGGCCGCGGCTATCAGCCGGCCGAGGCCAACAGCGCGGCACTGCAGACCTTCTACGACGGCCGCGTGCGCGCGGAGTGCGGGGTCGGCCGCCAGGTCGCGCAGCTGGCGACCCAGCGCGAGCTGTACGGCGATGCCGCGTTCGATCGCGCGTTCTCGGCTGAAGAGCTGTCCATCGGCACCTTCCTGACCCTGCACGAGACCGACAGCATCCTGCTCGGCCGACATGCCGGTGCGTTCCTCGCCGATGGGAAGGCAGCGAAGACCGCCCAACGCGGGCGGCAGGCGTTCGTGGGGACGCCCGGCTTCATCGAGCACGTGTTCGACCGCGCTTACCTGGACGACATCAACAACCAGGCCGAGAACTTCGTGGTGGTCGATGTCAGTGATGCGGCGGCGCACGCGCTGCGCGAGCACGACGGCTTCGCGTACTACGACCGGATCAACCGGCGCATCTGGTCATTGGCCCAGCGCATGCCGGGCCCGGGCCCGCGCCGTTTCGAGCGCCTGCTGATCGAGCGTGATCCGATCTGGCGGCGTGAAGTGCCGGCCGCGCAGCAGCCGCTGCTGAAGGAACTGGACGCGTTGCTGGACGATCCGTTCTACCAGGGGTTCCTGATTTACGTGCATCCACGCGGTATACGTCCTATCGGATATCACATCGCGCGCCTGCTCGACCGCAATCCGCGGACGCCGTTCGCGATCGAGCTGGGGCTGCACAATCTGCACACCACGTTGTACCGGCGCTGGATCGACGCACAGCTGCAGCAGTGCGCGGCCGCGCCGGTCTCTCCCGTTACACAACCGTATTCGCAAGCTGAGCAAAGGTGAGTCATGGATATTGCAATGATTGGACTGGGCCGCATGGGCGCCAACATGGCCGAGCGCCTGCACCGCGGCGGTCATCGCGTGATCGGGGTCGATCCCGGTGAGGCCGCACGCACCGCGGCGGCCGCGCGTGGTTTCGAGGTCAGCGCCTCGATCGCCGATACGCTTGCCGCGCTGCCGGTGCCGCGCGTGGTGTGGTTGATGGTGCCGGCCGGCGTCGTCGACCAGACGCTGGCCTCGCTCTCGCCGCACCTGTCCGAAGGCGACGTGGTGATCGACGGCGGCAACTCGTACTACAAGGATTCCATGCGCCGCAGCGAACAGCTGCAGGGCGAAGACGTGACCTATATCGACTGCGGCACCAGCGGCGGCGTGTGGGGCCTGCAGGAGGGCTACAGCCTGATGATCGGCGGTGACAAGGCCGCGGTCGAACGGATCGGCGCGATCTTCCGCACGCTGGCACCGGGTGAAGACCGCGGCTGGGCGCATGTCGGCCCGAGCGGGGCAGGGCACTTCTGCAAGATGGTCCACAACGGCATCGAGTACGGGATGATGCAGGCCTACGCGGAAGGCTTCGCGCTGATGCAGCACAAGACCGAGTTCAACCTCGATCTGGCGCAGGTGGCCAAGGCCTGGCAGCACGGCAGCGTGGTGCGTTCGTGGCTGCTCGATCTCAGCGCCGATGCGCTGGGCCGCAACCCGCAGCTGGACGGTATCGCGCCGCATGTCGATGACTCCGGCGAAGGCCGCTGGACCGTCGCTGAAGCGATCGACCTTGATGTGTCGGCTCCGGTGATCACCCTGTCCCTGCTTGAGCGGCTGCGCTCGCGCGAGAAGAACTCCTTCAGCGATCGCCTGCTGGCGGCGATGCGCAACGAGTTCGGCGGCCACGCGATCAAGTCGACCTGAGGCCGACGGATGCGGGCCGACGGGACGTGATCGTCCGGCCCGCATCCACGCAGGGCGTGGATCTATATGGCGTGGCGTGACCGACTCACAGAGTTACCCGCCGCCCGCTGCGTGCGCTCTCTGTGCCCGCTTCCAGCAGGCGCATCAGCTGCAGTGCCTGCGCGGTGCTGACCGGCGCTTCGCCCGTACCCAGCATCGCATCGCGGAAGGCCGCGTAGAACGCGCGGTAATCGCCGGGCACGTTGTCCACGGTGCTGCGCTGGGTGTGTCCGTCCGCATCGACCCGCACCAGGTGGCCATGCTGCGGGTCCAGCCCCCAGCCCGGCGCACCCGGCGCGACACCGCGGCGCAGTTGATCTTCCTGCACGTCCAGCCCCTCCTTGAGGTAGCTGCCGGCATCGCCATGCACGATGAAGCGAGGGCTGGAGGCGGCGACCAGCGAACCGGCATGCAGGATCGCCCGGTGGCGCGGGTAGTGCAGCACCGCGTGGAAGTAGTCGTTGCCGAGCGCGTGCTCGCGCTGCGCCATCAGGTCGGCGCTGATCGCGTCGGGCCAGCCGAACAGCTGCAGCATCTGGTCGAGCAGATGGGGACCGAGATCCATCCACAGGCCGCTGCCGGGGGCATCGCTCTCGCGCCAGCGGTCACGCACCTGCGGGCGGAACCGGTCGAAGTGGGAATGGCATTCGGCGACGCGGCCGACGCGGCCTTCGGCGAGCACCTGCTTCAGGGTGAGGAAGTCGGCGTCGTGGCGACGGTTCTGGAAGACGGTGACGACACGGTCGGCCTCCCGTGCGGCCTGCACCACCGCCTCGGCTTCGGCCACCGAGAGGGCGAACGGCTTGTCCACCAGCACGTGTTTGCCCGCGGCCAGCGCGGCGCGCGCCAGCGGTGCGTGCGCATCGTTGGGTGTGGCGATGACGACGGCGTCGACCGCAGGATCATCGAACAGCTGCTGCGGATCGTCGCAGAGGCGCACATCGGTGAAGCTGCGTAGCAGCCGATCGCGCTGCGAACTGACGATGCTGTGCAGGGCAAGCCCGGGCGTGTGCAGGATCAATGGCGCATGGAACATGCTCCCCGCCAGGCCGTAGCCGATCAGTCCCACCTGAAGTACGGCGGCCATGGTGCACTCCAACATAACGGGGCAGGACAGCGTAACGGCTGCACGCGTGGGGCGGAAATCTGAACGGTTCGGCAGCAAGCTGAGTGGTTCACGGCGACGTTATGTGGTGCGCACGTCCCGTCCACGGCCCTGCACGGACACTGGTCCCACATCCGCAAAGGAATTCGAACATGACCAACACGACCCGTAATCTGCTTGCTGCTTCGCTGGCCCTGGGCATGGTGCTGGGCACCTCGTCCGCGATGGCCAAGGATCCGCCGAAGAGCACCGATCATGCCGCGATGACCCATGCCGATACGCACGATTCGGCCGAGCCGGTCACCGACAGCTGGATCACCACCAAGGTCAAGACCGACCTGCTGACCAGCAAGAACGTGCCGGGTACCGAAGTGAAGGTGGAGACCGTCAATGGCGTGGTCACCCTCACCGGCACCGTGGCCAGCCAGGCCGAGCATGACAAGGCCGTCCGCGTGACCCAGCAGATCAAGGGCGTCAAGCGCGTCGACGCCGCTGGCCTGAAGGTTGCCGCAGCCGCTGCCAAGCGCTGAGTCCGGCCGTAATGTTGAACAGGGCGCGCCTTCGGGCGCGCTTTTTTTTGGGCGCTTTCCCTCTCCGCCTGGCAGGCGTCGCGCGCCCTCCGAGCCTCCCCGGGGTGCGTTCAGACAGGTGATTGCCTGCGTATTCACAAAGGGGTGGAGTATATTCAGCGCTTCGCCATCGTCGGCGCGGTGCACGGCCCGGACCTCCCGGTGCCTGGGCACGGCCGGTCTTGGCATCGAGCTGAAGAGGGACTATGGCGCTGGTGTTCAGTGATCAAATCTGGGACCGCTGGCGTCTGCCGGCCCTGGCCCTGGCGGCGGTAGCCATCATCGTGGTGCCGTGGCTCACCCTGCGCAAACTGGCCAACGACAACATCGATGCGATGAACTGGGTCACCCACACCCAGGATGTCGGCGTGGCCGTCTATCAGCTTCAGGCCGACGTACGCGATGTTGAGTCCGCTGCGTTGACGATGTCCAAGGGCATCGACGCGCCGGGCCTGCGCGAGCGGTTGGCGCAGGCCGATGATATTCCCGGGCGGTTGGCCCGGCTGGCCGAACTGACCCGCGACAATCCCGATCAGCTGATCCGGATCGGTCGCATCCAGTCGATGCTTGAACGCCGCATGGAACTGGCCAAGCAGCTGGCCCGTTCCGCGCCCGACGCCGATCAGCGGCAGCTGGTGGCCGACCTGACCACCCGCTATCCGATCCGCCGCCTGGTCGAGGAACTGCAGGCTACCGAAGAACAACTGCTCGCCAAGCGCTCGGAGCTGTTCGCCGCGCAGCAGCGCCAGGGCGAGCTCGTCTCCTGGTCGGCACTGATCGTGCAGCTGCTGCTGCTTGGCCTGGTGCTGTGGCTGCTGCAGCGGCAGATCCGCCACCGCCTCAGCGCGGAACGTGCCTCGCTGCGTGCGGCCGAGCGTGCGGCCTCGGTGCTGCACACGGTGCGGGAGCCGATCGTGCTGCTCGACCGCGCGTTGCGCGTGCAGATGCACAACCCGGCCTTCGGCGAGCTGTACGGCCTGGACGAAGAGGCCCCGGCCGAAGGGCTGCCGCTGGACAGCATCGGCGACGGTGCCTGGGCCGATGCGGTGGTCCGCCAGCGCCTGACCGACGTGCTGCTGCGCGGCCGCGAGCTGTGGGACTACGAGCACGAGCAGCGCACCGCCGATGACGTGGTGCGGATCATGCTGATCAACGCGCGGCGCATGCCGCTACCGGACAAGGATGACGAAGTGGTGCTGATGACCGTCAGCGATGTCACCGTCCAGCGCGCCGTGCAGCTGCGCGTGGAAGAACTGAACCGGCAGCTGGAAGGCAAGGTCGAGCAGGTCTCCGAGGTCAACCGCGAGCTGGAAGCGTTCAGTTATTCGGTGTCGCATGATCTGCGCGCGCCGCTGCGCCACGTGGCCGGTTTCTCGGACAAGCTGACCCGCCACCTGGGCGAGGGCGCGGATGAAAAATCGCTGCACTACCTGGGTGTGATCTCCAATTCGGCCAAGCGCATGGCCGCCCTGATCGACGATCTGCTGGTCTATTCGCGCCTGGGCCGGGCGGCGATGCGCCTGCAGGCCGTGGACATGCAGTCGCTGGTCGCCGACACCCGCGCGATGCTCGATGCCAACCAGCAGAGCGAGTCCGAAAGTACCGGCGTACCGCACCATGTCGACTGGAAGATCGCGCCGCTGCCGATCATTGTTTCCGATGAAAACATGATGCGGCAGGTCTGGCTGAATCTGCTCGGCAATGCGATCAAGTATTCTTCCAACCGCGAGCCGGCCCGGATCGAGGTCGACTACAAACTCCAGCCTGACGGCAGCCATCTGTTCACCGTGCGCGACAACGGCGCCGGGTTCGACATGGCCTACGCCGGCAAGCTGTTCGGGGTGTTCCAACGCCTGCACAAGGCCAGCGACTACCCGGGTACGGGCATCGGCCTGGCCAGCGTCCGCCGGGTGTTGACCCGCCACGGCGGCCGCATCTGGGCCGAGTCGGCGGTCGATCAGGGCGCCACGTTCCACTTCGTTCTTCCACCCGCGCTCGACGCAATCAACAAGGGCTCCGCCGCATGACCGCTCTCCGCACCATCCTCCTCGCCGAGGACAGCCCCGCCGATGCCGAGATGGCCATCGACGCCCTGAAGGAGGCCCGCCTGGCCAATCCGATCGTGCACGTCGAAGACGGCGTGGAAACGATGGACTACCTGCTGCGCCGTGGCGCCTTCGCCAACCGCGAGGAAGGCCTGCCGGCGGTGCTGCTGCTGGACATCAAGATGCCGCGCATGGATGGCCTGGAAGTGCTCAAGGAAATCCGCAACACCGAAGAGCTCAAGCGGCTGCCGGTGGTGATCCTGTCTTCCTCGCGCGAAGAAAGCGACCTGGCGCGCAGCTGGGATATGGGCGTGAACGCCTACGTGGTCAAGCCGGTGGATGTCGACCAGTTCTTTGGTGCGGTGCAGACCCTGGGCAAGTTCTGGGGTCTGATCAACCAGGCACCGGAGGTCGAGTAAGCCCATGCCGCTCACCGGCCCTGCGTTGGGTGCCCTGCGGATCCTGCTGATCGAGGATTCGCCGGAAGACGCCGAACTGATGTGCGAGCAGATGCTCGACGCTGGCCTGGAGGCCAGTTTCGAGCGGGTCGAGAGCGCGCAGGAACTGCGCGACGCGCTGGAGCGCGCCGCGCCGGACATCGTGCTGTCGGACCTGAGCATGCCCGGCTTTTCCGGCAATGAAGCGCTGCAGATCGTGCGCGCCGCGTTGCCGGACGTGCCCTTCATCTTCGTGTCCGGCACGATGGGTGAGGAAAACGCCGTGGCCGCCCTGCACCAGGGTGCCAACGACTACATCATCAAGCACCAGCCGGCGCGCCTGCCCTCGGCGGTGGCGCGCGCGGTACGCGAAGCGCGCAGCGCGATCGACCGCCAGCGGGTGGAAGCCGAGCTGATGCGCGCCCAGCGGCTGGAAAGCCTGTCGCTGCTGGCGGCCGGGCTGAGCCATGACCTGCGCAACATCCTGCAGCCGCTGCTGATCATGCCGGACCTGCTCAAGGCGCGCACCGACGACCCGCAGCTGCACCATCTGGCCGACATCATCGCCGAGTGCGGCCGCCGCGGCCACGAGATGGCCGAGTCGATGCTGTCCTTCGTGCGCGGTTCGCGCAAGCCAAGCGAGCACATCTGCCTGGCCCACCTGTTCGAAGGCGTGGAGCTGCTCCTGCGCAGCAACCTGCCGGCCAAGGTCACCCTGCACCTGGAGGTGGCCGACGGGCTGGCGGTGGATGCCAATTACACCGAGCTGCAGCAGGTGCTGCTCAATCTGTCCCTGAATGCCATCCAGGCGATGCCCGACGGTGGCCGGCTGACCCTGCGCGCTGCGGCGGCCGCCGATACCCATGGCGATGACTGGCTGCGCATCACGGTGTCCGACGAAGGCATCGGCATGGACGCGCAGACGCTGTCGAACCTGTTCAATCCGTTCTTCACCACCAAGGCGACCGGCACCGGGCTCGGCCTGATTTCCTGCAAGCGCATCATCGAAGGCGCGCACGGGACCATCCAGGTCGACAGCAGCCCGGGCGTCGGGACGCGCTTCGATGTCCTGCTGCCGATGCAGGTGATCGTCGATGCGGCCGAGGCGGTCGATGGGCCGATCACCGCCGGTACGGGGCAGTCGATCCTGGTGGTCGATGGCGAGGCCACGCGGCTGTCGTTGCTGGGCAATGCGCTTTCCAGCCAGGGCTATCACCTGCAGCTGGCCTCCGATGGCGCTGCCGCGCTGCGCTGGATGCAGCAGGAGAGCATGCCCGCGCTGGTGATCGCCGATGCGGGCTCCAAGCTGCTCTCGGCCAGCCATCTGCTCGGCGAAATGGCCTCGCTGGGCTATCACGGCCCGGCGCTGGTGCTGGAAGAAGCCGACGTCACGGTACCGCTGGCGGTGTTCCCGCCGGGCATCAACGTGCACGTGCTGCGCAAACCACTGGAAATGCAGCAGGTGTTCCGTTCGGTCGCCGAGGCGCTGGAAACCGCCTGATCAGGTCTCCCACGGAAACCGTGGGAGGCTGGCCACGGCCTGTTCGAGCTTGAAAGACCAATTGCCGTGGATTTCCGCGTACAGCGGGCTGTCGCCGGCCAGGCGCATGCGCTGGGTGATGCGCAGGTCATCCTTGCGGATCAGGACCAGGTCGACCGGCAGCCCGACCGACAGATTGGAGCGGATGGTCGAGTCCAGCGACACGATCGCCGTGCGCGCAGCGTCTTCCAGCCGGGTCTGCGGGCGCAGGATCCGGTCCAGGATGGGCTTGCCGTACTTGGATTCGCCGATTTGCAGGAACGGGGTCTCCGGCGACGCCGCGATGGCATTGCCGAGCGGGTAGATCATGTACAGGCCGGGGTGCTCGCCGCCGATCTGGCCGCCCAGGATCAGCGTGGCCTGGGTCACGATGCCATCCTGCCCGGACTCATGCGTGCTGGATTTGACCTGGCTGTCGAGCAGCACGCGGCCCACGTACTCGGCCACTTCGAACAGATGGCGGTAGGCGCGCAGGTTCTCGGGCCGCTGCTCCTCCACGTCGCGGCGCAGCCGCGAGATCAGCAGCTGGGTCGTCGCCAGGTTGCCGGCGGCCATGATGACGAAGGCCGCTTCACCGGGAAACTCGAACTCGTGCAGCTTGCGGTGCACGCGTACGTCGTCCAGCGACGCGTTGGTACGGGTGTCGGCGGCGAAGACCAGGCCTTCGTCCACCTCGATGCCGACGCAATAGGTCATGTCGGTGTCCTATGATGTGCACCCCGATTCTATGCGCTGGCCCCGTTGCCCCCGTGTGGAGTCGCCCCACGTACGCTGAATACCATGATCACTGCGCTCCTGAGCCTGGGCAGCAACCTGCAGCCGCAACAGCATCTTCACGCCGCGGTGGAGGCCCTGCGCGCGCGCTTCGGCGCGATCGCGGTCTCGCCGGCCTACCGCACCGCCGCGGTGGGCTTTGATGGCCCGGATTTCCTCAACAACGCGGTGGCGATCCAGACCGATCTGCCGCTGCAGACGCTGGATGACTGGCTGCATGCGCTGGAGGATGCCCACGGCCGCGACCGCAGCGGCCCGCGCTTCAGCGACCGCACCCTGGACATCGACGTGGTGTTCTACGGCGATCTGATCGTGGAAGGCCCCGGCCACCTGCGCATCCCGCGCCCGGAGCTGAAGCACGCCTTCGTGCTCAAGCCGCTGGCCGACATCGCCCCGGACTTCCGCGATCCGGTCAGCGGGCTGACCCTGGATGCGCTGTGGCGCGCGCATCGGCAGTTCGGCGAGCCGTTCGACACGATGGACCTGCTGCCCGGCTGATCGATGCACGGGTGGTGCCGGCCGCAGGCCGGCACTCCGACACTGCCCGGCTGATCGATGCGGTAGGTACCGACCGTTGGTCGGTACGGGGCCTGCACGCGACCCAGCGTGCGGTCCAACCGGCGTTTACGACAACGTCCGCCCACCATCCACGCGCAGGGTGTGCCCGGTGACGAACGCGGCATCGGTGGCCAGCCAGTACACCGCCTCGGCGATCTCCTCCACCGTGCCGGTGCGTGCCAGCGGCGTGCGTGCCAGCAGCGCCTGCTGCGCGAAGTCATCCTTGCCCTGTTCCGGCCACAGGATCGCCCCGGGCGCGACCGCATTGACCCGGACCTTGGGCGCCAGCTCGAGCGCCAGCGAGCGGGTGACCATCTCCAGCGCTGCCTTGGCCGCTGCGTACACCGGGTGGTCGCGCATCGGCTGGGTGCCGTGCAGGTCGGTCAGGTTGACGATGCTGCCCTGCTGGCGGCGCAGGTGCGGCGCCGCGGCCTGGGCCAGCAGCAGGGGCGCGCGTGCGTTGACCGCGAACAGGTCGTCCCACTGCGCGGCGGTGATCTGGCCGAGCAGGGTCGGGTAGAAGTTCGAGGCGTTGTTGACCAGCGTGTCCAGCCGTCCGAACTGGGCCACGGTCTGGTCGACCAGGTCGGGCAGGGCCTCGGCATCGCGCAGATCGGCCTGCAGGGCCAGCACGCTGCCCGGGCGCAGCATGTCCATGTCGAAGGCCATCTGCTGCAGCTCGGCGGTCGAGGTGTGGGCGTGCAGCACCACCGACCAGCCACAGGCGTGGAACTGGCGGGCGATGGCCGCGCCGATCCGGCGCGCACTGCCGGTGATCAGCGCCACGGGCGCGGTATCGGTCATCGGGGGTACTCCCTGCTCAGGCTATGCTGTGCATTGTCACCGCAATCGCCCGCGCCATGCATTCCCCACTGCCCCTCCCCGAATCCGACGCCCTGGCCCACAGCGACGAGCTGGCTGCGGCGCTGCGCGCTGAAATCCTCGCCAACGGCGGCGCGATGCCGTTCTCCCGCTTCATGGAGTTGAGCCTGTACGCGCCCGGTTGGGGGTACTACAGCGCCGGCGCCAGCAAGTTCGGCGCGGCCGGCGACTTCACCACCTCGCCGGAAATCGGCGCGCTGTTCGCCGCGACCCTGGCCAACGCGATCGCCCCGGTGATGCAGCAGCTCGGCCCGGAAGCGCGGTTCATGGAAGTGGGGGGCGGCAGCGGCGCCTTCGCCGAAGTGCTGCTCAAGCGCATGCTGGAACTGGACGCGCTGCCTGAGCGCTACGCGATCCTGGAGCCCAGCGCGGACCTGCGCGAGCGCCAGCGCGAGCGCCTGGAGAAGGCGCTGATCCCGCCGGTATTCGCCCTGGTGGAATGGCTGGACCGCCCGTTTGATGACGACTGGGACGGCATGGTCTTCGCCAACGAAGTGATCGACGCGCTGCCGACGCCGCGCTTCCTCGCCCGCGACGGCATGGTCTATGAAGAAACCGTGGAGCTGGATGCCGACGGTGCCTTCGTGCGCGGCGCGCAGCCGGCCGATGCGATGCTCACGGCAGCGGTCCGCCACGTCGAGCATTACCGCGAGAAGCCCTTCGCCGATGGTTACCGCTCCGAACTGCTGCCGCAGCTGCCGTACTGGATCCAGGCGATCGCCGGCGGCCTGCAGCGCGGCGCGATGCTGTTCGTCGATTACGGCTACCCGCGCAACGAGTATTACCAGGACGACCGCGACGAGGGCACCGTGCGTGCGTTCTATCGCCACCACGTGCACAACGACCTGTACCGTTGGCCGGGCCTGCAGGACCTGACCGCGTCGGTGGATTTCACCGCGTTGGCCGAGTCGGGCACCGGCGCCGGTTTCGAGCTGGCCGGCTACTGCACCCAGGCCAGTTTCCTGCTCGGCAACGGGCTCGATGCGCTGCTGGAAAAGGCCGACGCGCGTACCGACGAGATCGGCCGCGTTCGGCTGCGCGACCAGGTGAAAAAGCTGACGCTGCCGACCGGGATGGGCGAGCGCTTCCAGGTGATGGGCTTCCAGCGTGATGTCGATTTCGAAGCCGCCTTCGAGCTCGGCGATCTGACCTGGCGCCTGTAAGGTGGCCGCGACCCAACTGCTGAAGCCGCTGCGCTGGCCGCGGGCATGGCTGGCGCTGTGGTGGCTGGCGGTGCTGGGCACTGTCGTGGTCTGCCTGATCCCGCCGCCGCCGATTCCGTTGCCGGAGAACAGCGACAAGGTCGAGCACTTCCTCGCGTATTTCCTGCTGGCCGCATCGGCCGTGCAGATCTACCAGCGCCGCGCGGCCCTGGTCTGGGCTGCGGTCGGTCTGGTCGCGCTGGGCATCGGCATCGAGTTCGCGCAGGGCGCTTTGACCGTCAACCGCATGGCCGATCCAATGGATGCGCTGGCCAACAGCGTCGGCGTGCTCGCCGGCATGGCGATCGTGTTCACGCCGCTGCGCGACCTGCTGCTTCGCCTGCGCGGGTGACGTCTGCGACGCAGGTGATGCATGACGGGTACTGCCACCCGGACGATGCATGACAGGTAGTGCCGGCCGCGGGCCGGCCACCCCGGCGCTGTCGGATTCATGAGGTGCCGGCCAGCGTTCGGCACTACCTCCTCCGGTTCGGTTGTGGCTGCGGCGTTACCGCGGCTGCAGCGTCATCTCATCCAGCACCCACATCGTCGGCCGGGTGTCGCCGGTGAAGCGCACGCACAGATTCTGCGTGCCCTTGAGCGAACGCGGCAGCGCCGCCTCCAGTGTGATGAACCCATCGGCACCCGGTGCGGCCGGCAGCGTCACGCTGGCCAGTGGCTTGCCATCGCACTGCCCGCCGAGGATGTCCATTTCCCCGTGTGCGCTGCGCTTGGGTGCGAAGCGACGGCTGGGCTCGTCGTGGGCCAGCTGGAAGTAATACGGGATCTGTCCGGCGCGGATGCGGACGCTGGCAATGCCGTCCACATCGGCATCCTTCCACAGCCAGCACGGGTTGAAGATGTCGACGTTGAAGATCGCACGCTCGCCGTCGGTCGGGCCATCATCTTCCAGGCGCAGCAGCAGCTGGCCTTCGCCCGGGCACTGCGCCAGATGCTCGTCGGTCCGCGACAGCAGCGAGGTGGCGGTGATATCGAAGCGGCTGGCGGCCTTGGCCAATGCCTGGCCGTTGAAGAACGTCGCGGCCTGCAACGCCACCGGCAGCGGCTGCTGCAGCGGGGCGGTATAGCGCGGCGACCGGGCGGTGACGGCACTACCATCCACGCTGTAGTGGATGTCGTAGCCGAGCGGAGTGCGCAGTGCGAGCGTCGCGGTGCCGGCAGCGCGATCGTCATGGCTGTCCAGTTCCACCTGGAACGGGGTCTGTGCATACGCGATGCCCATCGCCTGGTATCGCTGCAGCTGCGCCGGCAGGCGTGCCAGGAAATCGGCGTAATCACGACGCTCGCGCGGCGACCAGCCGGTCTCGGCCACGGCAGCCAGGCGCGGGAACAGGTTGTGCTGCAGGCGCGCGTAGCTGCGCGTGTGCTCGGTGAACATGTTGGCCTGCAGGCCGAGGATGTGGTGCTGCCTGTCCTTGGCCAGCGCGTCCGGCACCGGCTCGAAGCCGTACACGCGCGCCAGCGGAATCGTCGCCGGACGGCCCGGCGGCTCGTTCTCCGAGTTCGTCTGCAGGTAATCCATGTACATGTCGGTCACCGGCGACATCACCACGTCGTGACCTTCGCTGGCGGCCTTCAGGCCGCCTTCCGTGCCGCGCCACGACATCACCGTGGCTTCCGGCGGCAACCCGCCTTCGAGGATTTCGTCCCAGCCGATCAGGCGCCGGTCGTGTTGTTCCAGGAACGTTTCCAGGCGCTTGATGATGTGGCTCTGCATTTCCATCTCATCGCCGGCGCCCACCTCGCGCATGCGTGCCTGCACCCGCGCGGAAGCCTCCCACTGGTCCTTGACTGCTTCGTCGCCCCCCACGTGCACGTACCTGGCCGGGAACAACGCGATGACTTCTTCCAACACGTTCTCAAGGAATTCGAGGGTGCTGTCGTCGGTGTTGAACAGGTTGGGGAACACGCCCCATTCGCTCAGCGGCTTGAGCGGAGTGTCGATCGTGCCGAGCTCCGGATAGGCCGCGATCGCTGCGGTGGCATGGCCGGGCACGTCGATCTCGGGAATGACCTGGATATGGCGCGCGGCCGCATACGCGATCACCTCGCGGATCTGTTCCTGGGTGTAGAACCCGCAGTAGGGACGCTCGGCGCCGGTGACCGGATCGCGGCCACCGTCGCCGGCCGGAATGCGGCAGCTGCCGACGCCTGTCAGTTTCGGGTAGCGCTTGATCTCCATGCGCCAGCCCTGGTCATCGGTGAGATGCCAATGGAAGGTGTTGAGCTTCTGCCCGGCCATCGCATCGAGGACCTGCTTGATCTCGTCGAGGCTCTGGAAGTGGCGGGCCGAATCGAGCATCAGCCCGCGCCAGCTGAAACGGGGGGCATCATCGATGCGCAGCGCCGGAAGCTTGCCATCGCTGCCGCCGGTAAGCAGTTGCGAGAGCGTGGCTGCGCCGTAGAACAGGCCGGCCTCGGTGGCGGCCTGCACGGTCGCGCCGCGCGCGTCCGAACGCAGCTGGTAGCCTTCGGCACCGGTCTTGAGCGTGGCGTCGAGCACGAAGCGGATGCCGTCCTTGCCGCGTCCTTCGCCCACCGTTACCGCCGGGCCACCGCTGTCGCGCAGCAGGGTGGCGAACTGCGTGGCGACGCGCTGCGCGGCCTGACCCTGTGCACGGACCGGCGTGGCCGCCGTCACCGCGTAGCCGGCGCCGTCGAGGCGTTCGGCCTTCGCCGGCGCGGGGATCAGCATCAGCGAACCGGGCAGGGCCTTCGGGCCATCTGGTGCACGTGCGTCGGCGGCCTGGGCCAGCGGTGCGAGGGAGAGTGCCAGTGCGAAGGACAGCAGCGACAGCGAGGTACGACGGGTGCGGGTGTGCATCGGGTCATTCCTTTGTAGCGAATCGGGTTCCACCTGTGAAACGGGCCCGGAAATCCGGGCCCGTTTCAGGTGTGCAGCGTGTTACCGCGGCGATCAGTACTTGAAGCGGAAGTTCAGATAGTACTGGCGGCCGTTGGAGTAGAACGAGGTCGGGATCAGCGCGCTCTGGTAGTACTTGTAGGTCGGGTTGTTGAGGTTCAGGCCATCCAGGCTGATGCTCAGCCAGTCGGTCGCCTTGTAGCTCAGCGACGCCGACAGGGTGCCGAAGTCGTCCTGGTAGTACGGGTTGGTACCGGACAGGCTGATCAGGAACGAGGAACGGCGGGTGTAGCTGACGCGGGCGCCGAAGCGTTCGTTCTCGAAGTAGGCACCCACGTTGTAGGTGTTCTTCGAGGTGCCCAGCAGGTTGTTGGTGCCGTCGGCCCAGGTGTGGTTGGTCCTGCCATTGGCGTAGGTGTAGTTGGCATTGACGCCGAAGTACTCGCCGATCGGCTGCTCGTAGGCCACTTCCACGCCGGTGACCTGCCCATCGGCATTGATCGGGGTGGAGATGTCGTAGGTTTCAAGCTGGTTGGTCAGTTCGCTGAAGAGCTGGCGCTGGACCACGTCGAAGGCGATGTAGTCCTTCAGACGCATATGGTAGGCGCCCAGCGACAACAGACCGCGCGGCATGAAGTACCACTCCAGGTTGGCATCCAGGTTGCTGGACAGGGTCGGCTTCAGGTCGGGGTTGCCGCCACCGCCGGTCTTGTTCAGATCCGAACCCCACGAGGACGCACCCAGTGCCGAGTAGTCCGGCAGCGTCTGGGTCTGCGACGCGGCCACACGCAGCACCAGGTCATCGTCCAGATCGAACTTGATGTTGGCGCTCGGCAGCACGCGGTCGTGCTTGTTCTCGAAGGCCTGGCGCTGCCACATGCCGAACAGGCTGCGCACGTCGGCGCGGGCCGGATCGCTGACGGCCAGGTAGGTGTCGATGTCCTGCTTGATGTTGACGTAGCGCAGGCCGATGTTGCCGCTCCACCAGTCACCAGTGAAGTTGGCCTGCACATAACCGGCGAAGTTCTTTTCCTTCACCTTCCACTCGGCACCGTAGTTGTGGCGGCCGTCGGGACCGTCGTTGCCGGCCAGCCAGGTCGAGTTGTTGACGATGGCGTTCTGCAGCGCATCCGGGGTGTAGTACCAGATGTTGCGCGGGAAGCTGCCGCCCACGCTGCTGGCGAAGTTGCCCGGGTACTGCCCGGTGGCGCTGCCGCGCAGTGCGGACCAGATGTCGCCCGGGCTGGCGCCTTCCGGCGACAGGGCTTCACGTTCGTGGTCGGCGAAGCGCAGGCCGAAGTCGATCGAGCTCAGCGTGCCACCGTTGCTGAAGTACTGGTTGAAATCCAGCGACGCCCAGTCTTCCTTGTCCTCTGCCTTGACCAGCTGGTTGCCCCAGGTGCCGAAGCTGCTGACGCCTGCTTCGCTGAGGTCGCCACCGATGTTCCAGTCGACCGGAGAGCCGGCGCCGTGGCTGGCGTAAGACGCGCCGCCGCCCTGGCCGACGGTGACTTCGGCGATGAACTGGCGCGGGGTTTCGCCGGTGCCCTTGGTGGTGCCGGCCTGGAACTTCGCGTTGAGGTTGTCGTTGATCTGCCAGTCCGCGTCGAAGGTGACGTAGCTGCTCTTGGCGGTGGCCTCGCGGTAGATCATGTCGTACACGCCGTAGTTCGTACCGGGAACGCCGGTGTACGTCGCGTTGGTGATCACGCCATCCACCACGGTGTAACCCGGGTCCGGGGCCTGGGTGCGGCCGAAGCCGCTGCCGAACATCATGAAGTTGCGGTTGTAGTTGTTTGCTTCCAGTTCGGACGTGAAGCCGCTCAGGCCCAGGGTCAGCGTGTCGATCGGCTTCCACTGCACGGTGACCATGCCACCCTTGCGCTTGCGGGTCTGCTCGAACAGGGTCGAACCCAGCAGGCCGGGAATGGACAGCCCTTCCAGGTCCGGACGCGGCGCCTGCAGGAACTGGCCCGGATTGGCCGGATCGGGAATGCCGGCCACGACCGGATCGGTCGCCTTGAGCGCGAAGAAGCCGCCCGGGATTTCCTGCGCTTCACGGCGCAGTTCGCGCTCCTGGTAGAAGCCCTGCACCAGCACGCCGAAGGTGTTGGCGTCATTCTTGTAGTTGAACAGGGCCGAGTACTGCGGATCGGTCGAGTCGGCCTGGTCCGAGCGCACGGCGCCGATCGATGCTTCGGCCGTGAACTGCTTGGCGAACTGCAGCGGGGTACGGGTGATGATGTTGACGGTACCGGTGGTGCCGCCGTCCTGCAGCTTGGCCTGCGAGGACTTGTTCACTTCCACCGAGCTGACCAGCTCGGACGGCAGCAGCGAATAGCTGACGCTGCGGCCGACGTTGTTGCCCTGGCTGAGCACGAACCAGTCGGCCGAGCCGACGCTGTGGCCGTTGATGAGGGTCTGGGTCAGGCTCGGGCTGGTGCCGCGCAGGCTGACACGGTCGGCTTCATCGAAGCCGCCTTCATCGGCGCTGGACGAGCTGATGTTCACGCCGGGCACGCGCTGCAGGGTATCGGCGACGTTGTGCGCGGGCAGCTTGCCCACGTCTTCGGCGGTGACCACTTCCAGGCGCGCATTCGCTTCGCGCTTGGTATCGAGCGACTTCTCCATCGAACCGCGGATGCCGGTGACCTGGATGGTGTCCAGGTCGGTTGCGGCCGGCGTGGAGGCGGGGGCTTGCTGCGCGTGGGCGCTGAAGGCCAGGCAGCTGACGATGGCTGCGGAAAGCAGGGTCTTGCGGGTGTTCATGATGTCTCTCCTCATCACTCGATGGTCGCCGGCGACGGCGTCTGTTTGCTTGCGTCTGGTACGACTGTGCCGCGCGCCTGTTGTCCGGTGCGCCTTGGGTGCTACGTACTGCGTGGTGCGGTGTCCGCAGCGCCGATCCCGGCGCCGCGGCAGATCAGGTATCCGAGCGGCCGAGGTACCAGCTGGCGGCGCCGATGACGCCCAGCTGCCCGTGCTCGACCACCTTCACGGGAATGCGTTCCAGCGCCTCGCGCATCGGCCCCTTGTTGAGGTACCGCTCGACGAACGTGCTGTTCAACAGGAAGTCGCGGATCTGCGGCAGGATGCCGCCGGCCAGGTAGACACCGCCGGTGACGCCGTACTGCAGCGCCATGTCGCCGATCGTGCTGCCGAGCAGGCCGCAGAACACGTCCAGGCTCTGCCGCGCGAGCGGATCCTGGCCGGCCATCGCAGCGGCGGTGACCGCGTCGGGGGTGGTCAGTGTCGGCGCCTGGCCGTTCAACGCGCACAGGGCGCGATACAGATTCATCAGGCCGGGGCCGGACAGCGCCTGCTCGACCGAGACATGCGAGCGCTCGCGCAGCATCTGCCGCACGATCGCCATCTCCAGTTCGGTGGTGGTGGCCAGGGTCGGCTGGCCGGCTTCGGTGGCCAGGACCACCGCGCCATGTGCGGTCGGGATCCACACGGCCGCGCCGAGCCCGGTGCCCGGGCCGACCACCAGGGTCGGGCCGCGTGGGGCGGTGGCCGGGCCGGTCAGCTGGAGCACGCCGCTGGCATCGACCTGCGCGGCGGCATAGGCCACGGCCTCGAAGTCATTGACGATGTAGACCTGGTCCAGGCCGACCTCCCGCTCGATCTGCCGTGCCGACAGCGGCCAGGGCAGGTTGGCGGTGATCACCGTGCCGTCGTCGCGGGCATAGCCGGCGGTGGCGACCACGCAATGCGTCGGGCGCGGGCCATCGGCCAGGAAGTCGGACAGGATCGCGCTGAGGCCGGCGTAATCCGCATTGCGGAACTTGCGGTAGTCCAGCAGTTCGACCGGATGGGCCGGATCGGCACTGGCCTGGACCCGGCCAACCCGGACATGCGTACCACCCACGTCGGCGGCCAGGAACGGCGGCATCGCGGCGGGCGGGGCATGGGCCGGAACAGCGTGGGCGGCGTTGGTCACACGGACTCCATCGGTTGGGCGTGGCCAGGGCGGACCCGGCGATTGAGGCGGAGTCTGTAATCGTTCTGACAACGATGTCAACGATAACCTCAGACTTTCGATGTTGCGTCGCAACGTGGGTTTGCGCGCGAAAACGTTTTCATCACGGCGCCGTCATGTTTTTGCAAACTGCCGTGAATACGGGCTCCGCTCCGCCCGCCGCGAGTGCTGCCGCCAGATTGCGCAGGTGCAGCAAAGGAAAATGCGCGGGGGCGGCGTGAACCAGTTGTTGACAAACCCCGCGGCCGCAACGAATAAATGTGACAACGTTGTTCCCAGCCACTCTTCCGACGCCGCTCCGGCGCCGTCGATGCAGGAGCCTCCCTGATGTCTGCCGTGCCTGCTGCCTCCGCGCGTTCGAGCGTGCTCACCTCGATCCTGATCATCGGCGTGCTGTTCTTCCTGATCGGTTTCTTCACCTGGCTCAACGGCCCGTTGATCACCTTCGTCAAGCTCGCCTTCGAGCTGGACGAGGTCGGCGCCTTCCTGGTGCTGATGGTCTTCTACCTGTCGTATTTCTTCCTGGCGCTGCCGGCCTCGTGGATCCTCAAGCGCACCGGCATGAAGAAAGGCCTGAGCCTGAGCCTGCTGGTGATGGCGGCCGGCGCGGTGGTGTTCGCCCACTTCGCCCAGCAGCGCTGGTACCCGGGCGCGCTCAGCGGCCTGTTCATCATCGGCAGTGGGCTGGCCCTGCTGCAGACGGCGGTCAACCCGTACATCAGCATCCTCGGCCCGATCGAGACCGCCGCCCGGCGCATTGCGCTGATGGGCATCTGCAACAAGATCGCCGGGATGCTCGCCCCGGTGCTGATCGGCACGCTGGTGCTGCACGGCATCGGCGATCTGGATGCGCAGGTGAAGGTCGCCGACGCCGCCGCCAAAACGGTGCTGCTCAACGATTTCGCGGCCAAGATCCAACTGCCCTACATGGCCATGGCCGGGCTGCTGGTGGTGCTGGCGGT
Organism: Stenotrophomonas sp. TWI700; assembly: GCF_039673645.1. Lineage (NCBI taxonomy): Bacteria > Pseudomonadati > Pseudomonadota > Gammaproteobacteria > Lysobacterales > Lysobacteraceae > Stenotrophomonas > Stenotrophomonas sp. TWI700. Next base: position 115,985 of record NZ_JBDJMB010000010.1, read on the forward strand.
GGGCGTGCTGTTCTCGCCGCTGCCCGAATTGAAGACCTCCGAAGCCAACGCCACGCCGGCCCGCGCGCCGGGGGTGGCCGAGCGCACCAGCATCTTCCAGTTCCCGCACCTGTGGCTGGGCGTGCTGTGCCTGTTCGTCTATGTCGGCGTGGAAGTGATGGCCGGTGATGCGATCGGTACCTACGGACATAGCTTCAACCTGCCGCTGGACCAGACCAAGATGTTCACCTCGATCACCCTGGGGGCAATGCTGATCGGCTATCTCGCCGGTCTGGCGCTGATCCCGCACCTGGTCTCGCAGTCGCGCTACCTGAGCATTTCCGCCGTGCTGGGCGTGCTGTTCTGCATCGGCGCGCTGCTGACCCACGGCTATGTCTCGGTGGGCTTCGTGGCCGCGCTGGGCTTTGCCAACGCGATGATGTGGCCGGCGATCTTCCCGCTGGCGATCCGCGGCCTGGGCCGTTTCACCGAGACCGGTTCGGCCCTGCTGGTGATGGCCATCGCCGGTGGCGCGATCATTCCCCAGCTGTTTGCCGTGCTCAAGCAGCACTTCGACTTCCAGTGGGTGTTCGCCGGCCTGATGGTGCCCTGCTACCTGTACATCCTGTTCTATTCGATGCGCGGCCACCGCGTCGGGCTGTCCCGCGACGGGCAGTGATCGGCGATCATGGACGCTCAACCGGTCAGCCAGGGAAAAACGATGCGCAGAGCGACCATCAAGGATGTCGCCGAACGGGCCAAGGTATCGCTGAAGACGGTCTCGCGGGTCATCAACAACGAGCCTTCGGTGATGCAGGCCACCCGGGCGCGCGTGCTGCGTGCGATCGCCGAGCTGGACTACGAGCCGGATCCGGCGGCGCGCAATCTGCGCACCGGCACTACCCTGGTGGTCGGGCTGGTCTATGACAACCCGAACCCGTACCACATCATCGGCGTGCAGAACGGCGTGCTCGCCGCGTGCCGGGAGACCGGTTTCGGCCTGCAGATCCATCCCTGCGATTCCAGCTCCCCGATGCTGGCCGAGGAACTGGCCGACTGGGTGCAGCGCTCGCGCCTGGCCGGGCTGGTGCTGACCGCGCCGATGTCCGAGCGCAAGGACCTGGTGGCCGCGCTCACCGCACGCGGGATCAAACTGGTGCGCATCATCGCCGCCACCGCCGATCCGCAGGATGGCGCCTGCGTGTTCGTCGACGACCGCGAGGCCGCCTATGAAATCACCGAGCACCTGATCCAGCTCGGCCATCAGCGCATCGGTTTCCTCTGGGGTGGCAGCTCGCACCGTTCCAGCGGCGAGCGCTATGCCGGCTACGAAGCCGCGCTGCGCGATTACGGCATGACCATCGACAAGCACCTGGTGGTGCAGGGCGATTACACCTTCGATGACGGCTTCCGTGGTGCGCGCCGCCTGCTGGCGCTGCGCGAACCGCCCACCGCGATCTTCGGCTCCAACGATGAGATCGCCGCCGGCGTGCTGGCGGCGGCCAAGTCCACCGGCATGAACGTGCCCTACGACCTTTCGATCGCCGGCTTCGAGGACAGCCCGTTCTCGCGGCAGTCCTGGCCGCCGTTGACCACGGCCAAGCAGGCCACCGAGGACATCGCCCGGCATGCCGCACGCCTGCTGATCGCGCAGCTGCGCAGCGATGCCTACGACGACGCACCGCTGCAGCTGCAGAACCAGGGCTTCGTACCGCAGCTGGTGGTACGTGGTTCCACCGCGCCGATGCGCCCGCAGGGTGCACGGCTTCCTTCTCCTGAAACGACCTGAGTTCCCATGTCCCTGCCTGCTCCCCACGACACCCTGATGTACCGCGAAGCCGCCGAGGCCGCCGATGTGATCGCCGCGCAGTTCGCGCGCAACCAGGTGGCCGTGGAGACGCTGGCAGCCAGCCTGCGCGCGGCGCCGCCGCCGTTCGTGGTGACCTGCGCGCGCGGCAGTTCCGATCATGCCGCCACCTACGCCAAGTACCTGCTGGAAACGCGGCTGGGGCTGGTGACCGCCTCGGCTTCGCCGTCGGTGGGCTCGGTCTACGAAGCGCCGCTGAAGCTGCGTGGCGCGCTGTACATCGTGATCTCGCAGTCGGGCAAGAGCCCGGACCTGCTGCGCAACGCCGAGGCTGCCCGTGCGGCCGGCGCGCGCGTGGTGGCGCTGGTCAATGTCGAGGATTCGCCGCTGGCGCAACTGGCCGAAACGGTGATCCCGCTGGGCGCGGGTGCCGAGCGCAGCGTCGCGGCGACCAAAAGCTACCTGGCCTCGCTGTCGGCGATCCTGCAGCTGGTGGCGTACTGGACGCAGGACGTCGGGTTGATCGCTTCGCTGCGCACGCTGCCCGATGCCCTGCGCGCGGCCTGGAACAGCGACTGGTCGTCGCTGACCGAGGGCCTGGTGCCGGCGCACAACCTGTTCGTGCTCGGCCGTGGCCTCGGCCTGGCCGCCGCGCAGGAAGCGGCGCTGAAATTCAAGGAAACCTGCGGCCTGCACGCCGAGGCCTACAGCTCGGCCGAGGTCAAGCACGGCCCGATGGCGCTGGTCGGCCCCGGCTTCCCGGTGCTGGCGTTCGCCCAGCCGGATGAAACCGGTGCCGGCACCCGCGCAGTGCTGGGCGAGTTCGCCGCGCGCGATGCCCAGGTCTGGCTGGCCGATGTCGGTGGCGACCTGCCGCTGCCGGTCGCCCCGCACCCGGCCTGCGCGCCGCTGCTGACCATCCAGAGCTTCTACCGCGCGATCAACGCGCTGGCGCTGCGGCGCGGGCACAACCCCGATCTGCCGCCGCATCTGAACAAGGTGACGGAAACCGTCTGATGAAAACTGTCCTGCGCAATGCCCGCATCCTGGCCGGCGACGACTTCCGCGATGACCTGGCGGTGGTGATCGAAAGCGGGCGGATCACCGCGCTGGTTTCCGATGCCGCGCCGATGCTCGGCCAGGCCGATGAGCAGGTGGACCTGGGCGGCGGCTGGCTGCTGCCGGGCTTCATCGATGCGCAGGTCAACGGCGGCGGCGGGGTGCTGTTCAACAACAGTCCGGATGTCGCCACGCTGCGCACGCTGGCGCAGGCGCACCGCCGCTTCGGCACCACCGGGCTGCTGCCGACCCTGATCAGCGACGACGTGCAGGTGATGCGCGCGGCCATCGCCGCGACCCGCCAGGCGATCAGCGAAGGCGTGCCCGGCGTGCTGGGCATCCATCTGGAAGGCCCGTACATCGCGCCGGCGCGCAAGGGCACCCACGACGCCAACAAATTCCGCGTCCCCGATGCCGCCGAGATCGCCCTGGCGGCCTCGCTGGACAACGGCGTCACCCTGCTCACGCTGGCCCCCGAACGGGTGCCGCTGGAGAGCATCCGCGCGCTGGTCGAACGGGGCGTGGTGGTAGCGGCCGGTCATACCGCAGCCAGCTATGAAGAGGCGCGTGCCGGGCTGGAGGCGGGCATCCGTGGCTTCACCCATTTGTACAACGCGATGTCGCCGCTGACCGGGCGCGAGCCGGGCGCGGTCGGGGCGGCGCTGGAAGACCGCGACAGCTGGGTCGGCATCATCGCCGACGGCGTGCATGTGCACCCGGCCAGCCTGCGCGTGGCGCTGGCGACCAAGCCGCGTGGCAAGGTCATGCTGGTGACCGATGCGATGCCGCCGGTCGGTGCGGAAGACCCCAGCTACGAGCTGTACGGCGAGGTCATCACCGCCGTGGACGGCGTGGTGCGCAATGCGGCCGGCTCACTGGCTGGCTCGGCGCTGGACATGGCCACCGCGGTGCGCAACAGCGTGCAGCTGCTGGGCGTATCGCTGGCCGAGGCGGCGCGCATGGCCTCGACCTATCCCGCGCAGTTCCTGAATCTGGATGACCGCTACGGGCACATCGCCGAAGGGCATCACGCCGATCTGGTGCTGCTCGATGACGCCCTGCAGGTGCGCAGCACCTGGATCGCCGGGCAGCGCGAAGACGTATGAGTGCCACGCCGTCGGCACGGATGGGCTCGATCGACGCGCTGCGCGGCCTGACCGTCGCGGCGATGCTGCTGGTCAACAACCCCGGCGACTGGAGCCATGTCTACGCGCCGCTGCTGCACGCGGACTGGCATGGCTTCACCCCGACCGACCTGATCTTCCCGTTGTTCCTGTTCATTGCCGGCGTCTCGATGGCCTTCAGCCTGGCCCCGCGCGCGGGCGACCCGGCCACGCGTCCGGCGCTGGTGCGTGGGGTCCTGCAACGCGCGCTGCGCATCCTGATCGCCGGTGCGCTGCTGCACCTGCTGGCGTGGTGGCTGTTCGAGCTGCCGGCGTATCGCCTGTGGGGTGTGCTGCAGCGGATCGCGTTGTGCGTGGCGGTGGGCGGCGTGCTGGCGATCTACACGCAGGCGCGGACGCAATGGGCGGTGATCGTGGGCCTGCTGGTGGCCTATGCCGCGATCCTGCTGTCCGCAGATTCGCTGGAGCCCTGGGTGAATCCGGCCAGCCGCCTGGATACCGCGCTGTTCGCCCCCTTCCTGTACAAGTATTCCGCGCTCACCGGCCTGGGGCATGACCCGGAAGGGCTGCTGAGCAGCCTGGGGGCTATCGCCAGTACGCTGCTCGGCCTGCGCGCCGGTGCGTGGCTGCGGGCCGGGCGAGCGCCGCAGCTGGCGATGCTCGCAGCGGTGTGTCTGGCCATCGGCGGCCTGGCCACCCTGTGGCTGCCGCTCAACAAACAGCTGTGGACGCCGAGCTTCGTGCTGTGGACGGGCGGTCTCTCCGTGGCGGCACTGCTGCTGGCGCATCTGCTGATCGACCGCTGGGGCGCGCCCGCGCTGGGCCGGCGCTTCGGCGTGAACGCGATCGCGGCGTATCTAGGTTCCTCGGCGATGGCCCTCGTGCTGGCAGCCACCGGCGCGTGGGCCTGGATGTTCCATGCGCTGGAGCGGGCACTGCCGGAGGCGCCGAAGCTGGCCTCGCTCGGCTGCGCCGTGGGCTTCGTGGCGATCTGGTGGGGCGTGGTGTGGGTGCTGGATCGCCAGCGCGTCTACCTGAAAATCTGAATGCGAGGGAATGCGGGTGTGCATGCCGTCGGCGCGGGCACCCGTCCGCATTCTTTACCTTCGCATCACGTTTGCGCAGTAAAAGTACCTACGCCGGTCTTCCGTAAAAGCACTGGGCCGTTGCTGTCCCCCTTCTGCTGAACAGGAAAGGTACATGCACCAGATGCTTGCTCGGCCGGCTCGGCCGCTGCTGTCCGTCCAGATAGCCCGCCTGCTGCATGCTGGCCGCTATGGCGCCCTCGGCACCGCACTGATGGCCGGGGCATTCCCGGCCTGGGCGGGCTGCGACAACCCTGCGCCCACCACCGGTCAGACCGTGACCTGCTCCAGCCAACTGCCCAATCCGGACACTGTGCCGGTCACCGGCGCGGCAGGCAGCAGCACCATCACCATCAATGTCCTGAGCAACGCCCAAGTCGCGCCTGCCACCGGCAACGCCATCACGCTGCAGGCCGGTGGCGGTGGGCACCTGATCATCAATGACGGAAGCATCCTTGCCGGCGCCGGGCGTGGCCTGCAGCTGGATGCCGCTTCCACCGTGATCAATCGCGGGGTGATCAGCGGCAGCACCGGCGGTGTCTTCTCTGGTGCCGGCAATGATCGGCTGGAGATGCTGGCCGGCAGCATCCGCGGCGGCGTGGTGCAGGGCGAAGGCAACGATACGCTGGTGATGCGCGATGGGGTCATCGACAGCATCGACCAGGGTGATGGGGTGGATGCGCTGGAGGTCAGCGGCGGCACCATCACCGGCACGGTGCAGCAGGGGAGTGGCCAGGACGTGTTCCTGATGACCGGTGGCACCGTCGGCGCGCTGCTGCAGGGCGACAGCACCGATCGCTTCCGCATGACCGGCGGGCAGATCATCGGCGGCTTCGACGACGGTGACTACGCCGAGATGACCGGCGGCCGCATCGGCCGGGTCAACATGAAACTGGAAAACAACACCTTCGACATGTCCGGCGGCACCATCGACGGCAACCTCGTCACCGGCTTCGGCAATGACACCATCCTGCTGTCCGACGGCTACATCGGCGGCAACATCAGCGTCAGCGGTGGCGACGATGCGATCACCATCACCGGTGGCACCGTGCGCGGCGAAATCCGTGCCAGCACCGGCACGGATCGTCTCACCTGGTCCGGTGGCGGCGTGGTCTACGGCGCCGTGGACATGGGCGAGGGCGATGACGTCAGCACGCTGAGCAACCTCAACAACAGCCATCTCGGCGCGCTACCGCTGTTCACCGGTGGCGCAGGCACCGACCTGCTGACCCTGAACAACGTCAAGACCAACGGCGTGGCGCGTTTCACCGGCTGGGAGCAGATCAACCTGCGCCAGGACAGCCAGCTGACCGTCGATGCCGATCTGGTGCTGGCCGACGCCACCACCGCCGGTGGCACCCTGGATATCGACCGCACCAGCACGGTGTTCGCCGGCGGCCTCAACGCCAGCGTGCGCAGCTTTACCGCAGGCCAGCAGGTCAACGTCATCAATGCCGGTCGCATCGACCTGAGCAACGGCAGCAATGGCCCGGGGGATGCGTTCACCATCGCGGGCAACTACGTCGGCAACAACGGCGGTGTGTACCTGCACTCGGTGCTGGCGGGTGACGGCGCGCCCTCGGACCGCCTGGTGATCTCCAATGGCGTGGCCAGCGGCAGCACCGGCCTGGGCATCCTCAACGCGGGTGGCAGTGGCGCGGCGACGCTGGCCGACGGCATCCTGGTGGTGCAGTCAGTCAACGGCGCCAGTACCGCGCCAAACGCATTCGCGCTGTACAACCCGGTCGCGGCCGGTGCGTTCGAGTACTTCCTGTTCAAGGGCGGCGTCAGTGCCGGCAGCAGCGAGAACTGGTATCTGCGATCGACGCTGGTAACGGGTGTCCTGGCGGCCCCGGCGCCTGCGCCACCGGGCGTATCCACGGTCACCCCGCCACCGCCGCCGCCGGTGGACGCAGGCACCCCACCGCCGCCCCTGACCCCGCCGCCGCCGCCGTCGCCGGATTTGCCGGAGAACCCGGACCCGCTCGCCCCCGAGCCCGCACCGCCACCGCCGCCGGCCGAACCGGCACCGGTCGCGCCCCCGCAGGCCGATACGCCGCCGCCGGTACCAACGACCCCAGCGGCAGTGCCGGGTCCATTGGCGGTGCCACCGACGCCCGGCGCGGTGCCCGCCGACGGCGACATCATTCCGCTGTACCGCGTGGAGGCGGCCACGTATGCGGTGGTGCCGCCGCTGCTGCGTGAGACCAGCCTGCTGAGCCTGGGCACGTTCCACGAGCGCCAGGGCGAACAGCGCCTGTTGGCCGGGCAGGGCGGCTTCCGCGCGGCGTGGGCGCGGATGATCGGCCAGAGCCATGAGCAGCATTGGGAAGGCGACGCCAGACCCAGCTTCGACGGTGACATCCAGGGCATCCAGGCCGGCGTGGATCTGTTCGCCAACGCCGATGACCGCCACCGCGACCAGGTCGGTGTGTTCGTCGGGCGCACCCGTGCGCAGGGCAACGTCAACGGCTTCGCGATCGGTTGGGACAACGTGGCCGTCGGCCGCACCCGCCTGGACGACAAGCACGTCGGCCTGTACTGGACCCGCGTGGGCAGCGCCGGGGGCTACCTGGACGCGGTGGTGATGCAGAGCCGCTACGACGGCAATGCGTGGTCCGCACGCGGGCTCGGCATCGATCTGCGTGGTGACGGCACAACGGCCTCGCTGGAAGTCGGCAAGCCGCTGCTGCAGCTCGGGCAGTCCGCCTGGTGGCTGGAGCCGCAGGCGCAGGTGATCTGGCAGCGCACCGCACTGGATGACGGCGCCGACCGCATTTCCTCCGTGGGCTACGACAACGACAACGCGTGGACCGGCCGCGTCGGCCTGCGCCTGGCGGCCGACTACACCCTCGCGGGCGATGGCTGGCAGCCCTACTTCAAAGTGAACTACTGGCAGACCTTCGATGGCGAGGATCGCATCACCTTCGGCACCAATCAGTTGACCAACCAGCAGGGCGCGCGCGCACTGGAAGTAGGCGTCGGCGTGGTCGCGCGCTTCAATGCCAACGTCAGTGCGTTTGCGGTGGCCGACTACACCCGCGACCTGGAAAGCAGCGAGCAGAAGGAGCGCAGGAGCATCGAAGGCAACATCGGGCTGCGGTTCGATTGGTGAGGCTGTTGCGGGCACGGGTTGATTGCCGGCACGCCGCCCGGAATGGGTGAGGTGCTCCTCATTTCGGGCTGACGTGTTGCTGGAATTGCGTAGTGCCTGCTTTTCCTGGGGCCGCATGCAGCGCTATGCTGCGGCCCACTCAACTACACGGATGTAGCGCGATGGTGATGTCCAGAGGGTCTCGTTCTTCGCTGCTCGCGCTGCTGGCCGGTGTGCTGTCTGCACCGATGGCGAACGGACAGGACATGCCGACGACGGCGGTGCAGGCACGGATCGTCGAGGTGCTGGAACTCGAGGCGCTGTACCGCGACAAGGTCGGCTGGCAGGCGCTGCGCACCCGCCTGCAGGCGCCCGATGCCGATCCCGCGCAGACCTGGCCGCTGCTGCGCGATGCCATTGCCGTGAGCAGCGGCGGGCATGGGCGGTGGATGCCGGCGACGCACCCGTCGCTGCAGCCGCCTTTGAACCGCGGCACGGTGGCGGCAGCCCAGCGTGCTCCGGCAAGCCGGCAGACAGACGAGACCAGCGCCACGCCGCAACGCACGGATCTACAGCGGGATATGGATACGGTGGGCCGCCGCATTGGATGGATGACGGTGGGAGCCTTCAACGCGAGCGGCGCGGGTGGCAGTCCGGCCTGGCAGCAGGCGAGCCTGGCGTTTGCCGGCAGGCTGCAGAACGCGATCCGCGGCAAGGACCGGGCGGAACGATGCGGTTGGGTCGTGGATTTGCGGGGCAACAGCGGCGGCAACATGTGGCCGATGCTGCTGGGTCTGGCGCCGCTGCTGGAAGAGGCCGATGGCGATGCACCGCGGATCGGTGCGTTCGCCACGGCCGATGCGGAGCGATCATGGTCGTCGCACGATGGTGCCGTCTGGCTGGAGCAGAAGAAAATGCTCGACGGTGGCGCGGCGGTGTATCGCCTCCGCCAGCCGGGCGCACCGGTGGCGGTGCTGTTCGGTCCGCGCACCGCCAGCTCAGGGGAGGCAACGGCGCTGGCCTTCCGTGGGCGCGCCAATGCCCGGAGTTTCGGCCAGCCCACGGCGGGCTTCTCGACCGGCAACCGTACCGAGCGTCTGCCCGACGGAAGTGCATTGCTGGTCACCGGCAACGTGATGGTCGACCGCAACGGTCGGGGCGATGGCGGCAAGATCGCTCCGGATGTGGTCGTCGGTGAAGGCGAGGACGCGGCGGCAGCGGCGCGCGATTGGCTGTTGGCACAGCCCGCGTGCGCGGCCAGCGCCAGCTGAGACGGCGTCCGGTCCGCCGGGATCAGGCGGGGCCGGGGTCTGCCATGCAGGGATCGATCAGCGCGTACGCATTGCGCTGATCGCCTTTACCCGTGCCTTGGCCAGGGCTTCACCTACTGCCGGGCCCTTCAATCCGCTCAGATCCAGATCGCGCGCCTGTACTGCCAGCGCGGCCTGGTGCAGGCGTTTCAGCGTTTCACCCTGCGGGTAGTCGCTGTCCTCGAAGCCCAGTCGGCCGCGCTTGTCGGCTTCGCAGCACAGCGCGATCTGCGCGATCCGCTCCGGGCGACGGAAGCCGTCGCACCGGGCCAGCAGCTCGAGCACGGTGGCATCGCGCAGTTCGTCGATGCGGTGCACGTTGAGATGATCGCGGCAGACCGCTTCGGCGAGCTGGCGGTGATCGACCGGTACCTTCAGGCGTTCGGCCAGCGCGCGCAGCGGGGCGACACCGCGTTGCTCGTGCATGATGTGGCGCGGCCATTCGGCCGGCGGGGTCAGGCCCTTGCCGAGGTCATGGGTCAACGCGGCGAAGCCGATCAGATCATCGCCGGGCGCCAGCTGTGCGGCCACGTCGCTGACCATTTCCTGGTGCACGCCGGTATCCACTTCCGGATGGAACTCCGCCCGTTGCGGCACGCCGTACAGCGCCTCCAGCTCGGGCAGGATGGCGCCCAGCGCATGCGCATCGTGCAGGGTGCGCAGGAAGGCGGACGGCCGGGCGGAGGCCAGCGCGCGGCGCAGTTCCTGCCAGACGCGCTCGGGCACCAGCGCCTCGAGTTCGCCGCTGGCGGCGATCTCGCGCATCAGGGCCATCGTCTCGGCGGCCACGGTGAAGCCGAGCGGGGCGAAGCGCGCCATGAAGCGGGCCGCACGCAAAACGCGCAGCGGATCCTCGACGAAGGCCGGGCCGACATGGCGCAGCACGCGCTGTTCGATATCGCGCACGCTGCCATACGGATCCACCAGGGCACCGGTGGCCTCATCGCAGGCGATCGCGTTGATGGTGAAATCGCGGCGCTGCAAGTCTTCTTCCAGCGTCACCGAGGGATCGGCATCGACCACGAAGCCGCGGTAACCGCGGCCCGACTTGCGCTCGGTGCGGGCCAGCGCATATTCCTCACCGGTGTCGGGGTGCAGGAACACCGGGAAATCCCGGCCCACGGCCTTGTACCCCTGCGCTTCCATCTGCGCCTGGGTGGCCCCGACCACGACCCAGTCGCGGTCGCCGGGGGAACGCTGCAACAGGCGGTCGCGTACGGCGCCGCCGACAAGATAGATCTTCATGCGCCCATGATGCCGCAGTGGGCCAACGCGACGCCAACCGGTAGTGGCGGGGGCCGGGCGGCGGCCCCCCAAAAACACGCGAAAAAAACAGGCCCCCCCCCCAATGCCCGGAGATCCCCAGGAGCCGGCCAGCGGCCGGCACTACCGAGACCGGTCAGTCGCCGCCCTTGTCGGCGTTGGCCGCGCAGGCGAAGGTCTTGCGCTTGACCTGCAGGCGGCCGTTCATGCGGTCGGTCACCGGCAGCGCGTCGCCGTTCAAGCGCCAGTCGTAGATCACGCTGAAAGCCAGGATGCGCGCGACGTACTCACGGGTTTCCTTGTAGCTGATGGTCTCGATCCAGATGTCAGGATCGAAGCCCGGGCGCTGCGACTGCCAGCGGGCGGTCGGGGTCGGGCCGGCGTTGTAGGCGGCGATGGTGACGTAGGGCAGGCCGTCGTACTTGTTCATCAGCTGGCGCAGGTAGGCCGTGCCGATCGCGATGTTGGTGTCCGCGTCGTACAGGCTGGCCGCACCCCCGTAGTTGGTCAGGCCGATGGACTTGGCCACTGCCGCACCGGTGGCCGGCAGGACCTGCATCAGGCCCATGGCGTTGGCCGGCGAGCGCGCCTTCGGATTGAAGATGCTCTCGGCGCGGATTTCCGCGGCGACCCAGGCCGGGTCGATGGCGTTGCGCGCGGACTCGCGACGGATGCTGTCGTCGTGGTGCAGCGGGAAGCGCAGCGAATACAGGCGCTGCTCGTCCGGGGTCTTGCCCAGCGAGAACACCGCACGATCGAACCAGCCGTTGTCGCGGGCGACTTCGACGGCGAGGCGACGCTGCGTGGTGTCGTAGCGGCTGAGGGCGTCGTTCCATTCGGCCACGGCCCAGCCTGCCCGTTCGATCTTGAACAGTTCCATCGCCCGCACGATCGCCGGGTCACGCGCGACCGCCGCCTGCGCCTGGGCGCTGTCGTTGGGTTCCCACGGGCACAGCGTGTAGTTCTGGCCGAGCTGGTCGGCAGCGAGGAAGCCATGGAAGGTGGCCGCACGGGCCGCCTCACGGAAGGCGGCCTGCGCTTCACTGCGCTTGCCGGTCTTGTCCAGCATGCGCGCTTCGAAATAGCGCCAGCGCGAGTCGGCGCGCTGGGTCGGGCCCATCTTGCGGATCGCGGTCAGCGCCGCCGGCCAGTCGCCGCGCGACAGTGCTTCGCGTGCGCGCCATTCGTGCAGGCGCTCGTCGTACGCCGATTCGGGCACGGCGTTGAGGCGGCGGGCGGATTCGGGACCGTACGAGGCGACCGTCCACAAAGCGATCTGGTACAGCACCTGCGCGCGCTGCGCGGCGCTCAGCTGCAGCGCATCGGCATACTGCGGCAGCTGCTGTTCGGTCGCGCCCGGGTCGGCCTTGGCCAGCTTGGCCAGGCCATCGGTGGCGATGCGCCGGCTGCGTTCGTTGCGCGGCCAGTTCAGTGCGCTGGCGTTGGGTTTGTCGACGAACGCGGCATACGTGTTGGCCAGCGCCAGATCGGCGGCCGGGAGGCCGCGTGCGGCGCTGCGCATCACGGCAGGCTGCTGCTCATCGGCCGCTGCGTCGATACGTGCCCAGCGCAGTTCGGCGCTCAGGCCGCCCTTGGCATCCAGGACCGCGAACACCGGGTCGCAGGCATCGGGCAGCGATTTACCGGTACTGCGCCAGATCGTCTGGGCCTCGCTGACCCATTGCGCATCGGCCTTGCCGGTGGCCTGGCGCGCATTGAGCTGGGCGCAGCGCAGGCCGACATTGGAGGTGTCGGTCCAATTGGCCAGCAGCGTCGGCCAGTCCTGGCGGCGGGCCACGGCCGGCAGCCACACGTTGCGGAAGCTGGTCGCGACGGCCTGGCCGCGGTAGCGCTTGAGGAAATCCTGGGCCTGCGCGTTGCTGACGGTATCGATGTTGCGCCGCAGGTTGGCGAACTCCACCCAGCCATACAGCGGGTGCCGGCTCAATGCGGCCGCCTGGGCAGGGTCGAACTGGCCGCGCTCGGCGTTGTCGATGACGGCCTTGAGCTGCGCGCGCTGCGCATCCAGGTTCTGGGCATCGGCGACCGGGCTGACGCCGGTGCAGGCCAGCAGGACGGTCGCGCTGAAGAAATACAGGGGAAGTCGTGTCATGCCGAAAGCATAACGGGGGCGGGTGAAAGGCGGTGAGGGCAAGCCGAATCGAGGATGAACGGATCCCTGCCAGGACGATCGCCGTGGAGACGCTCGAGTCGCGGCTGCAGGAACAGGCGCATGACCACGCGGGCAACCTGCCGACGCTGCGCATTGCAGCCGATCCCGATGCGCACTATGACGTGATGGCCAAGGTTCTGGCGGCGGCCAACAACGCCGGGATGGACCGGATCGCGTTCGTCCAGTAGCGGCCCGACGGCCCGCCTGCATGACCCCGAACGTCCTTGGAAACAAGGGCGTTCTTCATTGCGTGGTTCCGTCCAGGGAAACGCAGGAAGCCACGCGCACACGCAGTCGGCTTTGTCGATTCCGCGTGAAAGAGTGGAATACGTCACTCCTTCACATTTACAGGTTGTTTACAAAGGAGACACTGCCGCCATGCAGGGGGGGCGCGGCAGTCCCGCCCACCATTCCTTTGGAGAGAGAGCGAATGAACAACCTGCATCACCGCCCGCTGGCGGTTGCTGTATCGCTGTGCCTGCTGCTGGCTGCGCCGGCCCTGGCCAGCGCGCAGGACGCGCCACGCAGTACTACCGATCTGGACCGGGTGGAAGTGACCGGCAGCCGCATCAAGCGGGCCGAGGTGGAAGGGCAGGTGCCGATCCAGACCCTGACCCGCACCGAGATCGAGCGCACCGGCCTGACCTCGATCGGCGATGTGCTGCAGCAGCTGACCGGTTCCGGTTCGGCGCTCAATGCGAAGTTCAATTCCTCGGGAAACTTCGGCTTCCCGCCGGATGGCAGCGGCGTGGGCGCGGGCTCGGCCCAGGTCGATCTGCGGCACCTGGGCGCCAAGCGGGTCCTGGTGCTGGTCGACGGCATCCGTTGGGTCAATGAGTCCTCCGCATCCGGCGTGGGCGCAGCGACCGATCTGAACACCATTCCGCTGGCCATCGTCGAGCGCATCGAAGTGCTCGAAGACGGTGCCTCTTCGCTGTACGGCTCCGACGCCATCGCCGGTGTGGTGAACATCATCACCCGCCGCGAATTCGACGGTGCGCAGGTGACGATGAACTACGGCGAGTACAGCAAGGGCGACGGCACCCAGAAGGGCGTGGACCTGGCGTGGGGCACCCGTGGCGACCGCTACAGCCTGTTCCTGGGCGCCAGCTGGACCAAGCAGGATCCGGTGTATGCGCGCGACCGCGAGCAGTCGCGCTTCCCGATCCCGGGCACCGGACTGGCGTTCGGCAGTGGCGGCATTCCGCAGGGGCGCTTCTCCTTCGTGGATCCCAATACCGGTGCCGACCAGGACATCGTGCCCAATACCGGGGTGAGCAACCCACGTTACGACGGCAGTGCCGGCTGCACCCGCAGCGATGACTACCACTGCTTCACCTCGGCCGACCGCTTCAACTTCGCCGAGTACAACATGGTGCTCACGCCGTCCGAGCGGAAGGGCATCTTCGGCCAGTTCCGCTTCGATCTCACCGATGACATCCAGTGGTACATCAAGGCCCTGGGCAACCGCCGCGAATCCACCAACCAGGCCGCACCCGAGCCGCTGTTCTTCGGTCCCGATGGCGCCACCGGCAACCCGCTGGCCGACAACATCGTGGTCTCGGGGCTCAACCCGTACAACCCGTTCGGCTTCGATCTTGTCGCCTCGGGCAACATGAGCCTGATCGGCCGTCGCCCGGTGGAAGGTGGCGCGCGCGTATTCGAGCAGGAGGTCAACACCCAGTACTTCGCCACCGGTCTGGTCGGCCAGTTCCAGGCGGCGGACCGCAGCTGGTTCTGGGACCTCAACGGGATGTACAGCAAGAACAAGGCCGAGCAGACCAACTACGGCAGCTACGACATCTACAAGGTCAACATGGCGCTGGGCGATCCGGCGGTGTGCGCGGCCACGCCGGGCTGCGTGCCGCTGAACATCTTCGGCGGGGTCGGCTCGATCACGCCGGACATGCTGCGCTGGATCCAGCCGGTGGTGCGCGACCGCAGCCAGAATGAGTTGAGCCTGTTCACCGCCAACCTCAGCAGCGAACTGTTCACCCTGCCGGCCGGCCCGGTTTCGTTCGCCACTGGCTATGAGTACCGCAAGTACGAGGGCCGCTACGATCCGGATCCGCTGACCGTGATCGGCCACTACAACGGCGTACCCTCGCTGCCCACGTCCGGCTCCTACGATGTCAACGAGGCCTACCTGGAGTTGAGCGTGCCGATCTTCGCCAAGAGCGCGCTCGGCGAGAAGCTCGACCTGAGCCTGGCAGGGCGCTACTCGGACTACTCGACCTTCGGTGGCGAGTTCACGCCGAAGTACGGCCTGCGCTGGCAGGTGACCAACGATTTCGTGCTGCGGACCAGCTATGCCGAAGGCTTCCGTGCGCCGTCGATCGGCGAACTGTACGGCTCGGCCGCGCGTGCCGACCTGCAGCTGTTCGATCCCTGCTCGGTCGGGCTCGGCGGCACGCCGCCCCGCGGCAACGCAGCCAACTGCGCCGCCCTCGGCGTGCCCGGCGGCTTCCAGCAGGCCAACTCGCAGATTTCGGTCACCACCGGCGGCAACGCCGAGCTGGATCCGGAGCGCTCGCGCAGCTTCAGTGCCGGCTTCGTGTGGAGCCCGTGGTTCGGCAGCAATGCGTCCTGGTCGGAGCGCTTCGATGTCGAGGTGACGTTCTACCGCCACCACATCGAAGGCGCGATCCAGGCGATCAACGCCCAGACCCAGCTCGACCTGTGCGTGGATACGCTGGACCCGCTGTACTGCGCCGGCATCACGCGGGCCTCCACCGGCGCGGTCAGCAGCTTCAACAACCGGCTGACCAACCTGGGCTCGATCAAGACCGATGGCTGGGATGTGGACCTGTTCTGGACCCTGCCGCAGACGGAGATCGGCCAGTTCAAGCTGGGCTGGCAGAACACCTTCGTCGGGCGTTACGAGGCCCTGGGGGCGGCGGGACAGAAGCAGCCGCAGGAGCCCGGCGTGGAAGTGGCCGACAGCTCGATTCCGGAATGGACCAGCAATGCCACGCTGAGCTGGAACCTGTCCAACTGGAACGCCTCCTGGACGGTGCGCCATATCTCCAAGCTCACCGAAGAGTGCGGCGATGTGGCCGCCTTCCCGATCTGCGGCAACCAGGCCGAGGGCACCAACGAACTGGCGGCGACCACCTTCCACGACATGCAGGTGGGCTACAAGGTCGACTGGATGAAGGGACTGCAGCTCAGCGCCGGCCTGAACAACGTGTTCGACAAGGATCCGCCGATCTGCCTGTCATGCTCGCTCAACGGCTACGACGCCTCGACCTACGACATCCCGCGCGGGCGCTACTGGTACGTGCGCGCGGACCTGCGGTTCTGATCGCGGGCTGATGCGGAGGTGACACACCGGGGCGCCATCACGGCGCCCCGGTAGTGGCTTGCAGCAGCGCCGGTCATGCCCCGCTGCGTGCAGGGACGGACAAATGTGTTGCGCACACCGGCCATCGCGGGTGCCTGGCATGTTGGCGCATTCTGCGTCAGGCATCATGGGGAGCCGGCCAGCGGCCGGCACTACCTCTTCTGAACTGCATTGCCATGAATCTGCATACCTGGTGGATCTTCGCCGTCACCGTGTTCGTCCTGTGCGGCACGCCCGGCCCGAACATGCTGCACGTGATGACCCGCAGCGTGCGGGTCGGCTTCCGCCGCAGCATCGCTGCGATGGCCGGCTGCCTGACCGCGCTGGTGCTAGCCCTGGCAATCTCCGCCGCCGGGCTGGGCGCGGTGCTCAAGGCGTCGCCGATGGTGTTCGACGTCCTGCGCTATGCCGGCGTGGCGTATCTGGTCTACCTGGGGATCAAGGCCTGGCGTGGCGGTGATGCGCCGATCGACGTGGGCAGCACCACGGCGCTGGTGCCCAGCTCGCGCAGCGTGCTGTTCCGCGACGGCTTCATCATCGGCATCAGCAACCCGAAGCTGCTGCTGTTCGCCTCCGCGTTCCTGCCGCAGTTCGTCGATCTCACCCAGCCGCAGCTGCCGCAGTTCGTGATCCTGGTGGGCACCTTCGCGGTGATGGAGATGTTCTGGTACGCGGTGTACGCCGCCGGCGGTCGCGGCCTGGCCGGTTACCTGGCCAGACCGGGGCTGCGCAAGGTGTTCGACCGCGTGGTCGGCACGATCTTCATCGGGTTTGGATTGGCGCTGCTGCGCGCGCGGCCGTGATGATCTGGCGCTGGTGCTGCGCGCACGGCGTTGATGGTTGTGCCGGCCGATGTGCGGCAAACCGGCCTGACTGTCATAGTTGCGGAGGCTGACCGCCAGCGGCCGGCACTACCCGGGTCTTGCCA
>NZ_JBDJMB010000011.1:0-130577 GCF_039673645.1 Stenotrophomonas sp. TWI700
ACGTACGGTTGGCCATCAAGAGCAGCCGGCCAGCGGCCGGCACTACCGGTCGGTGCGACCGACACCGGGGGCGTAGCGACCAACGGTCGCTACCTACCCGTGGGTTGGCGACCCGCCGTTCGTTGTCACCCCAGCCAGACCTGGCCGTCGCGCACCTGCACGGGGACGGTGCGCAGGCGATCGCCGCGGCACGGGCCGGCCACGCAGTCGCCGTTGTCCAGCGAGAACGAGGCGCCATGCGCCGCGCAGACGAGGTGCCCTTCCCTGCTTTTCAGGAACTGCCCCGGCGCCCAGTCCAACCGACGGCCCGCGTGCGGGCAGATGTTCAGCCAGGCGCGCACCTGGTCACCCTCGCGGTACAGCACCACCGATTCGCTGTCGCCGTCGATACGCACGTCGGTTTCGGCAAATCCCCCGTCCGCCAAGGCGTCCAGGGCGATGAGGGCGGTGGTGGTGGTCTCGGGAACGGACATGGCATCCAGGTAACGGGCAGTGGAGGCACAGTGTCTCACGCACTCATGTCACTGGCTCCCGGATGAATACAAGTCATTGATTTGCAATGAACGCGCGGTACGTTTAACGACTTTTTCACTCAATGACAAAAGCCAGCACGGATACTCATCCACTGCTGACCTCAGCCAAAAAGAGTGCCATGTACAGCCGCTTCTTCCAGTTCAACCAATTCCGCACCCTGTTCGCGCCGCGCAAGCCGCGCCATCCGCTGGTGCGCGTCGCGGTCGGTCTGTTGGGCCTGGCGATTCTGGCCGCGCTGGTGTTCGTCGGTGTGTTCGTGGGCGCGGCGATGATCATCGCCGGCCTCGCATGGAAGCTGCTCGCCCAGCGCAAGAGTGCGCGCACCGCTCCGTCGCAGGTCGTGGACGGTGAATACCGCGTGGTCCGCAAGCAGGCCTTGCCGATGTCGCGTTGATCGACGCGCTTCCCTCCTGATGACGGCCGCGCCCTGCGCGGCCGTTTCTGTTTGTGGGACCGGAAAAACGCTCTAGACTGCGGCGAAACCTCTCCACAGGACGCACGCATGACCGATGTAATCCCCACGCCCGAGCAGCCCCGCATTCCGGTCGCCGGTGGCGGTACGTTTCCGGTGCGTCGCATCTACTGTGTCGGCCGCAACTTCGCCGATCACGCGCGCGAAATGGGTGCAGCGGTGCCGTCTGCCGATGATCGCGGCCGCCCGATGTTCTTCAGCAAGCCGGCCGATGCGATCGTGGTCGGCCATGACGATGTGATCCCCTACCCGCTCGCCACCCAGGACCTGCACCACGAGGTGGAGCTGGTGGTGGCGATCGGCAAGGACGCGCCCGCCGGCGAACTGCCGGTCGACCAGGCCGAGGCGCTGGTGTTCGGTTATGGCGTCGGCCTGGACCTGACCCGCCGCGACCTGCAGGCGCAGGCCAAAGCCAAGGGTCATCCGTGGGATCCGGCCAAGGGCTTCGATCAGTCCGCCCCGGTCAGCGAGCTGGTGCCGGCCGGCGAAGTCGGTGATCTGGCCGCGCTGAACCTGTCGCTGGAGATCAATGGCGAAGTGCGCCAACAGTCACTGCTGGACCAGATGATCTGGAACGTGCCGGAGATCCTGCACGAACTGTCGAAGCTGTGGGCGCTGCGCGCGGGCGATCTGGTGTTCATGGGCACGCCGTCGGGCGTGGCCGCGTTGAAGCCGGGCGACCGTTTCAGCGCGCGCCTGGAAAACGTGGCCGAGCGCCACGGCGTCATCGCCGGATGACAATGGCTGCGTTACGCTGCGGCGTCATTTGATTCCCCACTACGACAGGAGAGCCCGATGGGTGTACTGACTGAGTTCAAAGAATTCGCCATGCGTGGCAACGTCATCGACCTGGCGGTCGGTGTGGTCATCGGTGCGGCGTTCGGCAAGATCGTCACCGCGCTGGTGGACAAGATCATCATGCCGCCGCTGGGCTGGATGATCGGCCGCGTGGACTTCTCCGAGCTGGCCTGGACCCTGGCCCCGGCCCGGATCGCCGCAGATGGCAAGGAGATTCCGGCGGTGGTGATCGGCTACGGCGACTTCCTCAACACCGTGGTGCAGTTCGTGATCGTGGCCTTCGCGATCTTCATGGTCGTGAAGTTCATCAACCGCCTGGCCCGCAAGAAGCAGGCCGAGCCGGCCGCCCCGGCGGCGCCGAGCGAAGAAGTGCTGCTGCTGCGCGAGATCCGCGACAACCTGAAGCACTGAGGCAGCAACACCGGTAGTGCCGGCCGCTGGCCGGCAGCACGGAGACGGTAGTGCCGGCCGCTGGCCGGCTCCACGGATATCCTGCATCGCGCGGAGCCGGCCAGCGGCCGGCACTCCCCATCGAAAGCCCCGCTCCGGCGGGGTTTTCGCTTTTGGAAAACAGCATTCGCCGGTGCATGACCTACCGCCCATGTGCGCGCCGGACAGGCTGGTAAGCTCGGACGCTTCCGCCCCGTTTCCGGAGTTCGTCCATGCGTCGCCGCGTCCTTGCCATCGCATCTTCCCTCGCCCTGCTGGCCGCGCCCGCGTTCGCGGCGACCGGTATCACCACGCTGCCGCCGACGTCGCTGGCCACCGCCGCCGAGCTGCGTGAGCAGGCCCTCAAGGACGACACCGGCTGGAAGGTGGTCGAGTCGCTGACCACCGAAATCGGCCCGCGCATCGCCGGCAGCGAGGCCGACGCGCGCGCGGTGGCCTGGGCGGTCGCCAAGTTCAGATCGCTCGGCTTCGATAAGGTCTGGACCGAGCCGGTCACCTTCCCCAAATGGGAGCGCCGCAGTGAGCATGCCGCGGTGATTGGCAAGCATGCCCAGCCGCTGGCCATCACCGCCCTCGGCGGCAGCCCGGGCGGCACGGTCGAGGCCGAGGTGGTGCGTTTCGCCGATCTGGCTGCGCTGCAGGCCGCGCCGGAAGGTTCGCTGAAGGGCAAGATCGCCTTCGTCGATTACCAGATGACCGCCTACCGCGATGGCCGCGACTATGGCAACGGCGGCGCGGTGCGCAGCAAGGGCCCGTCCGAGGCGATCCGCAAGGGTGCGATCGGCTTCGTGATGCGCTCGGCCGGTACCGACTCACATCGCGTGCCGCACACCGGCATCACCCGCTTCGATGACGGCCTGACCCCCGTGCCGGCCGCCGCGCTGTCGGTGCCGGACGCCAACCAGCTGGCGCGCCTGGTCGCGCTGGGCAGCACCACACTCAAGCTCAGCCTGGATTGCGGCTGGGACGGCAAGGCGACCTCGTACAACGTGATCGGCGAGATCACCGGGCGCAGCCTGCCCAAGGAAGTGGTGGTGATCGGCGGCCATCTCGATTCCTGGGACCTGGGCACCGGCGCGGTCGATGACGGCGCCGGCGTGGGCATCACCATGGCCGCCGGCCATCTGATCGGCCAGCTCAAGCAGGCGCCGAAGCGCACCATCCGCGTGATCGCCTTCGCCAACGAGGAGCAGGGGCTGTATGGCGGCAAGGCGTACGCCGAAGCGCACGCCAAGGATGTGGTGCTGCACCAGCTCGCGGCCGAGAGCGATTTCGGCGCGGGCCGCATCTACGCCTTCAACACCGGCTCACCGAACCCGGCCAACTCGCGCGAAGCCACCCGCCAGATCGCCGAGGTGCTCAAGCCGCTTGGCATCGCGTACGCCGCCGACAAGGGTGGCCCGGGCCCGGACGTGGGTCCGCTGGCGGCCAAGGGTGGCGCGTGGGCGTGGCTGGCACAGGACGGCAGCGACTACTTCCACCTGCACCACACCGCCGACGACACGCTCGACAAGATCGACCCGGCCGCGCTGGCGCAGAACGTAGCGGCGTATACCGTGTTCGCCTATCTCGCCGCCGAGGCCGAGGGCAGTTTCGGCAGCGAAGCCAAGCCGACCACGCCGCCCAACGAATAATGAAAAAAAAGCCCGGTCGCACTGCGACCGGGCTACCGGGATAACGTCACACCCCACGCGGTGAGCGCCGCTAGACCTTCGCGGTCCGGACAAGCGGATCGCCGCGCTGCGGGGGTGTCTCTCCTCACCCACGCAGCACAGCGTCCACCCGGCACTGTGCGCAGTTTTCACTGCGTGCACTATGCGATTAATCCGAAAGCGATGTAGTCACGACGATTTCGGTGAAACCGATCACACCGTGGGTGGCGCGAATGACGCCGCGCTCTCCCCGAAAACGCACGCACGGGTCAGACGCGACTGCGTCCGAACCACTGCGCCAGCAACACTGCCGTCGCCGAGGCGACGTTGAGGCTTTCCACCGCACCTGTGCCCGGGATGGACACCTGGTGGTCGCACGCCTGCGCCAGCTCGCGATCCATGCCTTCGCCTTCGGCGCCCATCACGTAGACCAGACGCGCCGGCAGCGTGCTGGCAAACAGATCATCACCGCCCTCCACCAGCGTGGCGGCCAGGCTCAAGCCGGCGGCACGCAGCTGTTCCATCGCTTCGGGCAGTGCCGGCAGCCGTACCAGCGGTACCGATTCGGCGCCCCCTTCGGCCACGCGCGCGGCGGCACCGGACAACGCCAACGTCGCGCCCGGCGGCAGCAGCAGCCCGGCCACACCGAAATGCGCGGCCGAGCGCAGGATCGCGCCGAAGTTGTGCGGATTGCCCACGCCATCCAGCCACAGCGCCAGCACCGGCGCGTCGGCGGGCAGCGTGGCCAACCACTCCTCCAGCTCCAGCATCGGCGCACGCAGCACGTCGGCGACCAGGCCTTCGTGATGCGTGGTCGCGGCAAGCTTGTTCAGATCGCCGTCTTCCACCACGCGGTAACCGACGCGGTTGGCCACGCACCACTTCAGCACCGGCTGCATGCGCGGGATCAGCGCCTCGGTCAGGTACAGCTTGCGCAGCGCCTGCGGGCGATGCTCGAACAGGGCCTGCACGGCATTCCAGCCGTACAGGCGCAGCTCGTCGTTGCCACGGCCGGGCGGCGGCGGCGTGCCACCTTCGCGGGGCGGCAGCGGCGTGGCGCGCGGCGGCCGCGAGGACGGACGGCGCGCATTCTTCCAGGGATCATTCACTACGGGACAGCTCCAGCTTGCGGGTACGCCAGAAATCGGCGTTCTTGATGCCCAGGGCATCGGGGTCGAAGATCGGATCCAGGCCGAGCTTCTTTTGACGCTCATAGTCGCGCAGCGCCAGCAACGCCGGCTTCTGCACGATCAGGATCGCGATGATGTTCAACCAGGCCATCAGGCCCACGCCGATGTCGCCCAGCGCCCACGCCATGCCGGCATTGTGGAACGCACCGAAGATCACCATGCCGATGATGCCCAGGCGCAGCAGCAGCACGGTCAGCGGACGCTTGGCGTTGTTGTTGACGTAGGTCAGGTTGGTCTCGGCCATGTAGTAATAGGCCATGATCGTGGTGAAGGCGAAGAAGAAGATCGCGATCGCCACGAAGGCCGCGCCGAAGCCCGGAATGACGGTTTCCACCGCGGCCTGCGCATAGCCCGCGCCTTCGGCCACACCGGCCAGGCCGGCGAATACGGGCGCGCCGCCCGGCACCGGCGAATACACGTTGTAGGTGCCTGCGGCCAGGATCAGGAAGGCGGTGGAGGTGCACACCATCATGGTGTCGAAGTAGATCGCGAAAGCCTGCACGTAACCCTGCTTGGCCGGATGCGAGACCTCCGAAGCGGCCGCCGCGTGCGGGCCGGTACCCTGGCCGGCCTCGTTGGCGTAGATGCCGCGCTTGACGCCCCACTCCACCGCCAGGCCCATCATCGCGCCGAACGCAGCGTGCGCACCGAAGGCGCTGCTGAACACCGTGCGGAACATGTCCGGCACGCGGTCGTAGTTGATGATCATGATGGTGATGGCCATCAGGATGAAGGCCGCCGCCATGAACGGCACCACCACCTCGGCGAAGTTGGCGATGCGCTTGACGCCGCCGAAGATCACCACCGACAGCAGCAGCGCGACCACGATGCCGATGCCCAGCTTGAGCGCCTGCACCGATTCCAGGCCCATGAACTGGCCGTCCAGCGGCCCGCACAGGCTGCCGCCGCGGCAGGCGTTGATGATGCTGTCGGCGATGGCATTGGCCTGCACGCCCGGCATCAGGAAGCCGGCAGCGATGATGGTCGCCACGGCGAAGGCCAGCGCGTACCACTTCAGGCCCATGGCCTTTTCGATGTAATACGCCGGGCCACCGCGGTAGCGGCCTTCGGCATCCTTGGTCTTGTAGATCTGCGCCAGGGTGCATTCCACGTACGACGTGGAAGCACCGAGGAAGCCCATCACCCACATCCAGAAGATCGCACCGGGGCCGCCAAAGGCGATCGCGGTGGCCACG
Source organism: Stenotrophomonas sp. TWI700 (assembly GCF_039673645.1). Classification (NCBI taxonomy): domain Bacteria; kingdom Pseudomonadati; phylum Pseudomonadota; class Gammaproteobacteria; order Lysobacterales; family Lysobacteraceae; genus Stenotrophomonas; species Stenotrophomonas sp. TWI700. The sequence goes on from NZ_JBDJMB010000011.1 coordinate 6,293, forward strand.
CCGGCGATGTTGCCGATGCCCATGCGCCCGGCCATGGACATGGCCAGCGCCTGGAACGAGGACACGCCCGCGTCGGATTTCTCACCCTGCACGGTCAGCCGGCACATCTCCACGAAACCGCGGATCTGCATGAAACGGGTGCGGGCGCTGAAGTACAGGCCTGCGGCAAGACACAGGAAGATCAGAGCTTTGCTCCAGATGATCCCATTGATGAAACTGACTACTTCTTCCACGCGCTCTCTCCAGTCGGCGGAAACAAAAGGAACGTCCCCGTCGGCTGGGACCCGGTCGATTCTCCACGATCCGCGCCGGGCTGCGTAGTGGCAATTCGATGAATGGGCGACAATGCCGCCCATTCCGCTCAGGCATGGCCGCCCACGGAGGGGGTTTCAGCTTCCTGGCGGGCCAGTTCGCGCGCCACCGCTTCCGGCGAACGCGTATACGGTGCCAGCAGCGAGTAGAACGCCGGCACCACGAACAGCGACAGGAAGGTGGACACGGTCACGCCGAAGATCACCACCACGCCGATCGTGCCGCGGCTGGCCGAGCCGGGGCCACCGGCCACCACCAGCGGGATCGCGCCGACCACGGTGGCGATGGAGGTCATCAGGATCGGGCGCAGGCGCACCATCGCCGATTCGACGATGGCCTGGTGCACGTTGCGGCCCTCGTCGCGCAGCTGGTTGGCGAACTCCACGATCAGGATGCCGTTCTTGGCCGCCAGGCCGACCAGCATTACGATGCCGATCTGGCTGAACAGGTTGATCGTACCGCCGCTGACATACAGCCCCAGCAGCGCCCCGAGCACGCCCAGCGGCACGGTGAGCATGATCACCAGCGGATGGATGAAGCTCTCGAACTGTGCGGCCAGCACCAGGAACACCACCAGCAGGGCCATCGCGAAGGTCAGCAGCACGGCGCTGCCGGCGTTCTGGTACTCGCGCGATTCGCCCTTCCAGCTGACCTGCGCATGCTGCGGCAGCTCCTCGCTGGCCACCTGCTGGGCCCAGGCGATCGCCTCGCCCAGCGGATAGCCCGGGGCCAGGCCGGCGTTGATGGTGATCGAGCGCAGGCGGTTGAACCGGTTGAGGCTGCCGGCTTCGGCAACTTCGCTGAGCGTGACCAGGTTGGACAGCGGCACCAGTTCGCCACCACTGGCGCGTACCCGGATCGCGGCCAGATCGGCCGGCGAGGCGCGTCCTTCGCGGCCGGCCTGGACCAGCACGTCGTACTCTTCGCCGTTGTCGACGAAGGTAGTGACGCGGCGCGAGCCCATCATGGTTTCCAGCGCGCTGCCGATCGCGGTGACCGACACGCCCAGATCGGCCGCACGCTGGCGGTCGATGTTCACGCGCATCTGCGGGCGGGTTTCCTTGTAATCCGAGTCCGCGCCGACCAGGCCGGGGTTGTCGGCCATGCGCAGCAGCATGCGGTCACGCCATTGCGCGATTTCCGCGTATTCCGGGCCACCGAGCACGATCTGGAAGGGCTGGCCCTGGCTGCGGACCAGGCCGCCACCGACCTGGGTGCGCACGCGCACGCCGCGGATGCCATCCAGATGTTTCTGCAGGTCGGCCGCCACCTGCGGTGTATCCACCTCGCGCTGCCGCCACGGCTGCAGGAACACGCTCATGCGGCCGGTGTGCATTTCCTCGCTGGCGCCGAAGCCACCCGGCACGCGCGGGTTGGCGCGCACGATCGGCTTGTCCTCGCCGACGAACGCCGACACGATCTGCTCGACCTGCTGGACCTGCCCGACGGTGTAATCGTAGCCTGCACCTTCAGGGCCATCGATCATGATCTGGAAGGAACCGCGGTCCTCGGCCGGTGCCAGCTCGGACGGCAGTACCTTCAGCAGCAGCGCGCTGGCCAGCAGCGACAGGATCATCACCACGATGTAGATCCAGGTGCGGGTCACGTGTGCTTCCAGGAAGCGCCCGTAGGCCGCCGACAGGCGATCCAGATTGCGGTTGATCACCCCGTGCAGGCCCTTGGGCGCCTGCCCGGTGTGCGGCTTGAGCAGCTTGGAGGCCATCATCGGGGTCAGCGTCAGCGACACGAACGCTGACAGCGCCACCGCTGCGGCCAGCGCCACGGCCAGCTCGCGGAACAGACGCCCGGTATTGCCTTCCAGGAAGCCGACCGGCAGGAACACCGCGACCAGCACCGCCGTGGTGGCGATCACCGCGAACGCCACCTGCGCGGTGCCGCGCTTGGAGGCGACCAGCGGCGGCTCGCCCAGATCGATGCGGCGCTGCACGTTCTCGACCACGACGATGGCGTCATCCACCACCAGGCCGATACACAGCACCAGCGCGAGCAGGGTCAGCAGGTTGATCGAGAAGCCGAACGCATACAGCGCGATGAAGGCGGCGATCAGACACACCGGCACCGTCACCGCGGGAATCAAGGCCGCGCGGAAACTGCCCAGGAACAGCCAGATCACCGCCAGCACCAGCAGCATCGCCTCCACCAGCGTGGCATAGACGCGATCGACGGCGGCTTCGATGAAGGTGGTGTTGTCGAAGGCCACAAAGATATGCGTGCCTTCCGGCAAGGTCTGCCCTATCCGCTCAGCCTCGGCGCGCGCGTTGCGGGTCACATCCAGCGCGTTGGCCGTGGAGGTTTTTACGATGCCCAGGCCGATGCCGGGCTCCCCGTTGCTGCGGTAATAGGCGCGGCGCTCCGAGGAGGCCAGCTCGATCTTCGCCACGTCGCCCATGCGCACCACGTAGCCGTCGCTGCCCTTGCCCAGCGGGATGGTCGCGAAGTCTTCGGGCTTCACGTAGTTGCGCTCAACGCGCAGGGTGAAATCGCGGTCGGCGGACTCGATGCGACCGGCCGGCAGTTCGACGTTCTCGTTGCGCAGCGCGCCTTCCACATCGCCGACGGTCAGGCCACGCGCGGCGAGCTGGTCACGGTCCAGCCAGATCCGCATGGCATAGCGCTGGCGCCCGCCGATGCGCACCTGGGCCACGCCGTCCAGGCTGGAAAAACGGTCCACTACGTAGCGGTCGGCGTAGTCGCTCAGCGCCAGCGTGTCCATGCTGGAGGAGGTCATGTTGAACCAGATGATGGCGTCCGCGTCGCTCTCGACCTTGGCGATTTCCGGCGGCCGCGCCTCTTCGGGCATGCGGTCGGCGACGCGGCTGACCGCATCGCGCACATCGTTGGCGGCCGCTTCGATATCGCGGTTGGAGGTGAACTCGATGCTGACCTGCGAGCGCCCGTTGGAGCTGCGCGCGTTGATGGTGTCGATGCCTTCGATGCCGGCCAGGGCATCCTCCAGCACCTGGGTGATGCGGCTCTCGATGACCGCCGCGGAGGCACCGGTGTAATCCACCGAGACCGACACGATCGGTGGATCGATGGCAGGCAGCTCACGCAGGGTCAGGCGGGTGAACGACATGAAGCCCAGCACGACCAGCAGCAGGCTCATCACCACGGCGAACACCGGCCGCTGGATGGAAACGTCGGAGAGTTTCATCCGGCGGTGTCCGGTTCGGCGGTCGTCGGCGCGGCCGGCCTGACCGGTGCAGCCGCCTCGGCCTGGATCTTGAGGCCCGGGCGCAGCTTGCCGGTGCCGTCCACCACGATGCGGTCACCGGCAGTGAGCCCGTCGCGGATTTCGACCACGCCACTGCGACGCGCGCCGGCGGTGATGTCCACGCGCTCCACGATGTCGTCCTTGGCAACCCGGAATACATAGGAATCGCGCCCGACCTGGACCACCGCGATCTCGGGGATCACCAGCGCCTGGCGCTCGGGGCGGAACATCCGCACATCCAGCAGCATGCCCGGGCGCAGGGCGTGATCGGCGTTGATGAAATCGGCGCGCACGGTGACCGCGCGCGTGCCCGGATCGACCCGGGTATCGATGGTGGCGACCTCGCCTTCGAAGTTGCGGCCCGGGTAGGCCACGCTGGTCGCGTTGACCTTGTCGCCGGTGCTCAGCGAGGCCAGCTCGGCTTCGGGCACCTGGAAGTCCACGTGCATGCGCTCGATGTCGTCCAGCGTGGTGATCGCGGTGCTCGGGGTGACCAGCGAACCGGCACTGACCTGGCGGATGCCGAGCACGCCGGCGAACGGCGCGCGCACACGGCGATCGCCGATATCCGACTGCATTTCACGCACGCGTGCATCGGCGGCATCGCGGATGGCGCGCTGCGTATCCAGGGTGGAGCTGGCCACCAGTTGCTGGGCGGCGAGTTCGCGCTGGCGCTTGTACAGCTGGTCCGCTTCCAGGAACGTCGCCTGGGCCTGCAGCAGGGCCGCTTCCTGGGCCTGGCCGCGCAGGGTCACCAGCGGCGTGCCGGCGCTGACCTGCTGGCCACTCTCGAAGTGGACCGTCTCGATGATTTCGCTGACCTTGGCGGTGACCGTCACCGACTCGCGCGCCTTGGCCGTGCCCAACGCCTGCAGGGTGTCGCTCCATGCCGAGGTCTGCACCACCTGGGTGGTGACCGGTACGGCGTCTGCCTGCCGGCGAGCGGCCTCGTCTTTACTGCCACACCCAGCCAATGCGACCAAGGCGATGCCAGCGGCGAAGCGCGCTGCGATGCGTCCCAACATGTAATGCAATCCCGGTTGTTTCTCGACCGCCGAGTGTATAGAGGCCCCGGGTGAAGGCATATGTGCCAAGCGTTTACCGGCCTCTTCACATCTGCCGGTGACGGGCGAAAGCCCTTTTGTGCTGGGCGGCAGCGGACGTGTATCGCCATGTATCGGCGCATGTCGAAATGCCCGCCACCGTGCTGCCCTGTCGTGGCTGGCGCAGCAGGCGCCGGGCGAGGCGTGAACGCCCCGCCCGGCCGTCTTGCTCAGTAACGATAGTTCACTTTGAGCCAGGCGGTGCGGCCGGGCTCGTTGATCCGCACCGGATCGGCCGGGAAGCCGAAATCGGCGCTGCCCGCCAGGTTCAGGTGCTCGCTGTAGGCGCGGTCGAACACATTGTCGACCCCTGCACTGAGCAGCAGCGCCTGGTTGACCCGATAGCTCGTGTTCAAGGCCACGGTGGCGAAGCCGGCGCTGGGCCCCAGATCGCGGGCGACCACGTTGCCCTGCCCCGCCGCGACCCGCCCCTGGCGGGAGACCGCACGCGCCAGCGCACCGACGGACCAGCGTTCGCCTTCCCACGCCGTGCTGAGCCGGGCTTCCAGCGGCGGCATCTGCGGCAGCGCGCGGCCGTCGCTGCGGTTCTCACCCCAGGCATAGGCCAGCGTGCCGCCGAGTTTCCACTGCTGCGCCAACTGCCACTCCGCGCCCGCCTCGGCGCCGGCAATGCGCGCATCGACATTGCTGGCCTGGCTGGTGCTGCCCATCATGCCGCCGTCGCGGTAGGTGAACAGGATGTAGTCCTGGATGCGCCCGGCATAGGCCGAGACCCAGGCATTGAGGCGATCGGTGCGGTACTGCAGGCCCAGATCGAGCTGGGTGGTCTGCTCCGGCTGCACGCCGGTGAACGCATTCACCGCGCCGGCCGGGCCGAGGTCCGGCGAGAACAACTCCCAGTAGTCGGGCATGCGCTCGCTGTGGCCGACACCCGCGTACCAGGTCAGGGCGGGCGCGATGTCACGCTCGAAGCGGGCGAAGCCGCTGCCCAGGTTCTCGCGGCGGGTCTGCCCGGCGGTGGGATTCGGCATCGCCATCATGCCGCTGGTGGCGCGCTCGTCCTTCACCTCGGCACGGTCCATGCGCAGGCCACCTACCCAGCGCTGTGCGGTGCCCTCGCTCAGGGTGATCTCGGTGAACGCGCCGAGGTTCTCGAAGCGCGCATCCGTGCGCCACGGCTGCTGCCGGTACACATCGCGCCCCATTCCATTGCGGCTGCGGTGACGGCTGTCCTGCGCGTCCACGCCGGCCACGATGGCAATGTCCTGCCAGCGCCATTCCGAGGCGATACGGCCACCGGTGGTGCGGCGATCGACGTTGGACGCCATCGGCATCGGCATGCTGCTGGCCGGGTTCGGCGTGCGCAGCGTGTAATTGTCCATCACGTGGTCGGCGTCGTTGTAGTACAGGTTCGCCTGCAGCTTGTCCCACGCACCCGGCAGGTTGTCCTTTTCGAAGCGAGCGGCGTAGCTGGTGCGTTTGAACGACGCGCCGTCCATGCCGCGACCGGCATAGCGCGCGATCGCATCGCCGGTGCCGGCCGAGAGTTCCAGCACGGTGTCTGCATCGGGCGTCCAGCCGACGGCCACGTCGCTGTTCCACTTTCGCCACTTGGAGGGGACCACGTCGCCGTTGCCGTCCTTGTAGTCATCCGATTCGGAGCGGTTGCCGTTGACGCGTACATAGCCCGGCGAGGCGCCGGCGGTGAGGTCGAGCACCTGGTCGTTGCGGTTGCGCGAGCCGACCAGCGCGCTGGCGTTGATGTCCATGCCCGGCTGGTCGAAGCGCGGCGTATCGCGCTCGAAGCGCACCGTGCCCGCGGAAGCACCGGCACCCCAGCGCACGCTCTGCGGCCCCTTGATGATGGTCAGCCGATCGAAGGTTTCCGGCGCGATGTAGGACAGCGGGTTGTCCATCCGCGAGGGGCACGCACCGATCAGATTGCCTTCGTTGCTGACGATGTTCAGGCGCGAGCCGAACATGCCGCGCAGCACCGGATCGCCGTTGGTGCCGCCATTGCGGATCGCGGAAAAGCCGGGAACCGTCTTCAGATAGTCCGCGCCATCGCTGGCCGGGACCGGCTGCCGCGGCAGGCGCGGATCGGTGACCCAGTGCAGTGGCGAGGACGGCGCGGTGGCGGTGACGACCAGCGTATCGAGGGTGCGGGCATCGTCGGCGGCGGCCTGCAGCGGCAACGCGACCAGGGCCAGCGACAGGGAAACAGACAGGCGCGTCAGTGCGCCCGCGCTGCGGGAAGAAACGTTCATGGTGGAACTCCAGAAAAGCACGCAGGCACGCGTCGCCATCACGGCGACACGGGCAGGAAGGGCGGTGGTCTCAGGAGATCGCGGGCGGGCCGCGGGCGGCGTGGGCCGGCCAGCGCAGGCTGCGGGGCGTGGGCACGGCGCGCGGGACGCGCGGTGCGATGACCGGCATCGCCGGCAACAACAGGATCAGGACCGCCAGCCACGGCATCAGGCGCGAGGCCATCATGCAGTATTCGCAGGCGTCACCATGCCCGGCGTGCTCGCTCATCGGTGTGTGCTGCATGTCGCCGTGCTGCATGACGTGATGTTGACCGTCGTGCTGCGGCATGCCGTGCCCGGCGTGGGCGTCCGGCGGCGCCGGCAGCGCCGGCAGCGCGTGGGTCATGCCGGCCGGCATCAGCATCACCGGCGCCTCGGCATGCGCCTGCTGCCAGCGGCTGACCAGCGGCGCCAGCGCCATCAGCAGCGTCGCCACGAAGGCAAGCTGCAGAAAGACGGCATACGGGCGACGGCGGACGTTCACTCCGTCATGGTAGCGCCCGACCGTTGGCAGGGCAGCCCGACGCCCTGCGACCAACCGTCGCAGCGGCTTCAACCGGCGCCATCGACGCGTCTGGGGGACTAGCCCCCTGAGTCAGGGGGCGGCCGCAAAGCGGCCGGGGTGTGGGTGCTGGTGAAGAGGGGCCCGCGGTTTGCGCAGCAAAGCGTGGGAGCGACAGCGCGAATGCGTTGACGCGTCCCGTTAGACGGTGATGGTCTGCGTCAGTGATTCCCAGGTCGGCGGCAGCGGCCAGTTGGCCTCCTGGTTGCCGTCGATCACGCGGCGCAGGTCGCGGGTGTCGATCTGCGGGGCCAGCACGTGCACCAGCTCAAGCGCGTAATCGCGCAGTACGCGGTCACGGGGCAGCACCGCCCAGGCGATGCACTCGTCGATCGGCGCCGGGGCCGGCCACGCGCGCAGGTCTTCATCACTGGCGTTGACCGCCATTTCCGCGAGCAGGCCGACGCCCAGGCCGGTGCGCACATAGGTCTTGATCAGGTCCGCATCGAGGGCGGTCAAGGCGATGTCCGGGCTCAGTCCGGCACTGGCGAAGGCGCGCTGCAGCGAAGAACTGCCGCGGGTGGAGGATTCGTAGCTGATCAGCGGATGGCTGGCCAGCGCCTGCAGGTCCGGCGCCGCACCCGGGCGATCCAGCGCGTGACCGCGCGGCACCAGCACCAGCCGGCGCCAGCGGTACAGTGGAATGGCCAGGCCAGCCGTGGGCTCGCCGCCGGCGGTGCTGATGATGGCGATGTCCGCATCGCCCTGGCTGAGCAGGTCCAGCGCATCGCTTTCAGCGGCCTGCTGCAGATGCACGCTGACCTGCGGGTAGGCCTGCTTGATCCGCGCCACCGCGGGCGGCAGCACGAAGCGCGCCTGGGTGTGCGTGGTGGTCAGCACCAGCTGGCCCTGGCTTTCGCGCCGCTGGTTGGCGGCATAGGTGCGGATGTTGTTGGCTTCGCCGAGGACGGCGCGGGCGCGGCCGATCACTTCCACGCCGGCCGGGGTCACCGCTTCCAGGCTGCGGCCCTTGCGCACGAACAGCAGGAAGCCCAGTTCATCCTCCAGCTGCTTGAGCTGCTTGGACAGGCCGGGCTGGGTGGCGTGCACGCGGGACGCCGCCAGCGTGATGTTGAGCTCGGCGTCGGCGATGGCGACCAGATAGCGAAGTTGGGTCAGCGTCATGGGCGGGCGATACGGCGCATGGAGAGGGGGCCATCCGACTGTAGGGCAAATGCCGTCACCAGCTTATAACCAAACGTTGTTTAAGAAGGTAATCAGGTCATTTCGCGCGGTCATATGCCAGCGGTACGGTCTGACCGACCCCGGGCCGGCCGCGACCAGGCGCCTGCCGCCGCCACCCGCCCGACCCTTCCCCGCCGCACGGCCCCCGGGCGGCAACGACTTCTCCGGAGCATCCCCATGGCCCTGTACGACTCCATTCTGGACACCATCGGCAACACCCCGGTGGTGCGCCTGCACCGCCTCGCCCCCGAGCACGTCACCCTCTATGCCAAGGTCGAGTCGTTCAACCCGGGTGGCTCGGTCAAGGACCGCCTGGCGCTGGCGATCATCCTCGACGCCGAAGCCAAGGGCCTGCTCAAGCCGGGCGACACCATCGTGGAGGCGACCTCCGGCAACACCGGCGTGGCCCTGGCGATGGTGGCGGCCGCGCGCGGCTACAAGTTCGTGGCCACGATGGTGGAGACCTTCTCGATCGAGCGCCGCAAGCTGATGCGCGCCTATGGTGCCAAGGTGATCCTGACCCCGGCCGCCGAGCGCGGCTCGGGCATGGTCCGCCGTGCGAAGGAACTGGCCGACGAACACGGCTGGTTCCTGGCCAGCCAGTTCGCCAACCCGGCCAACCCCGCCTATCACCGCAACACCACGGCGCCGGAAATCCTGCGCGACTTCGCCGGCAAGCGGCTGGACTACTTCGTGACCGGCTGGGGCACCGGCGGCACCCTGACCGGCGTCGGCGAAGTGCTCAAGGTTGCCCGGCCCGAGACCCGCATCGTCGCCACCGAGCCGGAAGGCGCCGCCCTGCTCAAGGGCGATGAGTGGAAGCCGCACAAGATCCAGGGCTGGACCCCGGACTTCGTGCCGGAAGTACTCAACCGCGGGGTCTACGATGAGCTGCTGACCATCGACGACGCGCGGGCGATCGAGACCTCGCGCCGGCTCGCTGCCGAGGAAGGCATCTTCGTGGGCATCTCGGCCGGCGCCACCGTCGCCAGCGCGCTGGACATCGCCGCCAAGGCCGCGCCGGGATCGGTGATCCTGGCGATGCTGCCCGACACCGGCGAGCGCTACTTCTCGACCCCGCTGTTCGCCGACATCAACGAAGGCTCCGACGACGACTGGCTGGCCGGTCTGCCCTGATCCCCGCGTTGGTCCGTATGAGCGGAACGCCCGCCCTGACCGGCGGGCGTTCTGCTTCCTGGCGCTTCATCTGCGGTGAAGCGATCCGGCGGCATCGTGTGAAGGTCAGCCAGCGCTCGCCGGGTCGCACTGCCTGAGACGACGATGACGCAGCCTAGATGTCCTGCAGGTTACGGTGCAGGTCAGGCACGTCATTTCGTTGTATGGACCCGGTATCAGTACGTAAGGAGCGGTACGCATGAAGATCGAAGTGTGGCAGGGCGACATCACGACCCTGGCGGTGGATGCGATCGTCAATGCGGCCAACGAATCCCTGCTGGGCGGCGGCGGCGTGGACGGCGCGATCCATCGCGCGGCCGGTCCGCAGCTGCTCGAAGCCTGCCGCGCCCTGCCGGAGATCCGCCCCGGCATGCGCTGCCCGACCGGTGAGGTGCGCGAGACGCCCGCGTTCGAGCTGCCGGCCAGACATGTGTTCCATACGGTCGGCCCGGTCTGGCAGGACGGCCTGCGCGACGAGCCGGCGCTGCTGGCCAACTGTTACTGGAAATCGCTGCAGCTGGCGGAGAAACTCGACCTGGAATCGATCGCGTTCCCGGCGATCAGCTGCGGGGTGTTCGGGTATCCGCTGCACCAGGCCGCCCACATCGCCGCCACCGAAACACTGACCTGGCAGCGCTCGCACCGCCAACCGCGCCGGATCATCCTGGTGGCCTACAACGCGGCGACGTACAAGGCCTACCAGTCGGCGCTGGCCGCGCTGGGTCAGCCGGTCGAACCGTCGACCTCGGCGATCTTCGCGCCCCTGGCGTTGGGATTGCCGCCGGCCGCCGCGCACTGACGCGTCAGCCCACGCCATAGACCCACTGCGCGAAGAACGGCTGCAATGAGCGGCCGGCCGCTGCTTCCATCGCACGCTGGAAATCGACGGTCACCACCGAGCGCCCATCGTTGGCCCGCGTGTAATCACGGAGGCCGCGCCAGAACGCGGCTTCGCCCATTTCGACGCGCAGCAGGTGCAGCACGTAGGCGCCCTTCTGGTACACCACCGCGCGGTCATCGCCGGTCGGCGCGTCCCAGTCCGCATACACCAGCGCGTGATCCGCCCCCTTGGCACGCAGCGCGTCCAGCCGCGTGCGCCAGATCGTCACCTGTGCCTGGTAGGCCGCCTCTCCCTGCGCCTGCTGGAGGTAGGCGGCGGTCATGAAGTTGGCCATGCCTTCGTTGAGCCAGAAGTGCTCCCAGCCGGCGCAGGTCACCCGGTTTCCCCACCACTGATGTGCGGCCTCGTGCGCCATCAACGCGGTCTGGCCGGGATCCTCCAGCAGTTGCTGGCCGTAGCGCTCGGACATCAGCGACAGCCCGGCCATTTCCTGCCCGATCGTGCGGGCCACCAGCGCCTGCTGATAGTCGCCGCGATATGGCAGGCCCGCGCGGTCGGCGAAGAAATCGAGCATCCCGCCGGTGGCGGTGAACACGCGCTGCAGCTGCGCGGGCGACCGCTCCCTGGACAGGAACCGCAGGCCGATGGCGCCATGCTGCTGCGTCGCTTCCTGATAGCGCCCCGCCGTGAAGCCATAGACATACCCCGGCATCGGCGTCTCCAGCTGCCAGCGATGTTCGATGCGTCCATCGGGAAGCGTGCGCAGCGGCAGCGCGCGACCGGTGCCCGCAGCCAGCAGGCCCGCCGGCAAGGTCACGGACAGGTCCAGCGTGGCGCGCTCGTCGGGGGCATCCACCGAGGGCATCCACTGACTGGTCGAGAAGATCGTGTAGACCTCGTCGCGCTCGGGGGCGAACTCCAGGCCGTACGGCGGTTCGCCGTGATAGCGGATCGTCACGCTGGCGGTGTCTCCCGTCGGAAGCGGTTCGGCCAGCGTGATCTGCACCTTCGCATCGTGCTGCGCGAAGGCCAGCGCGCGATCCCCCTGCATCACGGCCGTCACGGTGAGCGCGCCGCTGTCCAGCGTCACTGCGCGCAGCTCCCGCTCGGCCCGGAACCGCAGCGTCTGCTGGCCGGTGACGCGCTTGTGGGCGATGTCCGGCACCAGCGCGACATCGTAGTGCAGCACATCGAAGCCACGCGGCGTCGATGCGTGCGCCGCTGCGCTTCCCAGCAGCAATGACACCCCACACAGCGAGATACAGAGACGAACGAACATGGGATCCATCCACGCGAAGGTGGTTCGCATCGTGCCAGAGCACGCGTGCGTCTGCGCACCGCTGTCTCCCGCAAACAAAAACGCCGGCACGAGGCCGGCGTTTTCGTTGACTGCGGTCAGGCGTGAATCAGCCGTTCCACTTGCCCAGGGCGGCCTGGCCGTTTTCCTTGGCGCGATCGAAGATCGTCTGCTGCGCCTTGGCAACGTTGGCCTTGGTGTCCTTGGCCCACAGCTTCAGCGCGGCCTGCTGCATGGCGCGGCCGTAGGAGAAGCTCAGCGGCCACGGCAGGTTGCCCATCTGGTTCATGGCGTTCAGATGCGCGGTGGACTGCTCATCGCTCTGGCCACCGGACAGGAACACCACGCCCGGCAGGATCGCCGGCACGGTGCTCTTGAGGCACATCACGGTCGACTCGGCCACTTCCTCGACGTCGGCCTGCTCTTCGCAGCCCTTGCCGGAGATGACCATCGAGGCCTTCAGGATGGTGCCTTCCAGCAGCACGTTCTGCTGGTACAGCGCATCGAACAGCGAACGCAGGGTGGCTTCGGTGACTTCGTAGCAGGTCTCGATGTCGTGGTCGCCGTCCATGATCACTTCCGGCTCGACCATCGGCACCAGGCCGCATTCCTGGCACAGCGCCGCGTAACGGGCCAGCGCGTGGGCGTTGGACTCGATGCAGGTGCCCGACGGGATGCTTTCACCGATGTTGATGACCGCACGCCACTTGGCGAAGCGCGCACCCAGCTTGTAGTACTCCTGCAGGCGCTCGCGCAGGCCGTCCAGGCCTTCGGTGACCAGCTCGCCCGGGCAGCCGGCCAGGGCATGCGCGCCCTTGTCGACCTTGATGCCCGGAATGATGCCCTGGGCCGCCATGTACTTGGCGAACGGGACGCCGTCCTTGGTGGACTGGCGGATGGTCTCGTCGTACAGGATCGCGCCGGAGATGTGCTCGTTCAGCTTGGGCGTGGTGAGCAGCAGTTCGCGGTAGGCGCGACGGTTCTCCTCGGTGTTCTCCAGGCCGACGCTGGCGAAGCGCTTGCCGATGGTGCCGGTGGATTCGTCGATCGCGATGATGCCCTTGCCCGGGGCGACCATGGCCTGTGCGGTTTCAGCCAGCTGTTCGATGCTCATGTACTTCCTGTGGCGGGTGCGGGAAAACGCCAATTATAGACCCCGCCTCCCGTGAACTGGCCGTCCACGGAATCTGGAAACGATTCCATCTGAAACGACGAACCCGCGCGGCCGTGAAGCCACGCGGGTCCGGGTGTTGCGGGGCGGGTCGGTTAGAGTTCGCCCAGGCCGCTGGCACGGCCGTCTTCGCCCACTTCCAGCAGGCGCAGCGTGTTGGTGGCGCCATGGGTTTCCATGTGCTCACCGCTGGTGAAGACGACGCGGTCGCCGCTCTGCAGCTGGTTTGCTTCGAACAGCAGGCGGATGCTGCCGCGCGCGGCTTCGCGCGGGGTCAGGCCGCGGCTGTCGAAGTTGATCGGGAACACATCGCGCATCAGCGCCATCTGGCGGCGGGCGCCGTCATGGCGGGTCACCGCGAACACCGGGGCCGAGGCACGGAAGCGCGACAGGTAACGCGCGGTGCCACCGGATTCGGTCATCGCCACGATCGCGCGTACGCCCACGTGCTGGGACAGGAACATGGTGGCCATGGCGATCGCCTGGTCGGCACGCTCCAGGTTGCGCGGCGAGGCACCGAAATCGGTCTCGGTCTGGAACTGGCGTTCGGCACCGAGGCAGATGCGTGCCATCGCTTCGACCGCCTTGACCGGGTACATGCCGGCGGCGGTTTCGGCCGACAGCATCACTGCGTCGGTACCGTCGATGACCGAGTTGGCCACGTCCAGCACTTCGGCGCGGGTCGGGATCGGGCTTTCGACCATCGACTGCAGCATCTGGGTGGCGGTGATCACCACTTTGTTCTGCGCCAGCGAGGCCTTGATGATCTTCTTCTGCAGGCCCGGCAGTTCGGCATCGCCGATTTCCACGCCCAGGTCGCCACGCGCGACCATGACCACGTCACTGGCGTCGACGATCTCTTCGAGGTTGTCGATCGCTTCGGTGCGCTCGATCTTGGAGACCAGCGCGGCGTAGCAGCCGTGCGACTCGGCGATTTCGCGCGCGTCGTTCATGTCCTGCGCATTGCGGCAGAACGAGACGGCGATGAAGTCCACGCCGATCTTGGCCACGATGCCGATCAGTTCTTTGTCGCGCTCGGTCAGCGCGCCCAGCGACAGGCCACCGCCCTGCTTGTTCAGGCCCTTGCGGTCGGACAGCACGCCGTCGTTGAGCACGGTGTTGATGATGCGCTCGCCCTGCACTTCGGTGACCTGCAGCTGCATCAGGCCGTCGTCGAGCAGCAGGATGTCACCAGCCACCACGTCCTGCGGCAGGCCGAGGTAGCTCACGCCCACCTGGGTGGTGTCGCCAGCCGGTGCGTTCGGCGAGGCGACCAGGTCGAAGCGGTCACCCGCCTTGAGCTTGATCTTACCTTCGGCGAAACGCTCGATGCGGATCTTCGGGCCCGGCAGATCGGCCAGGATGCCCACTTCCACGCCCACGCGGGCAGCGGCGGCACGCACATCGGCGGCGCGCTTGGCCTGGCCGGACGGGTCACCGTGGCTGAAGTTGAGGCGAACCACGTTCACGCCGGCGCGGAAGAGATCCTCCAGCACGCCCGGCGGGTCGGTCGCCGGTCCGAGGGTGGCAAGGATCTTGGTGCGACGCTGACGCTCAATCATGGTTAATGGGCTCCCGTTAAAGGAGTGAAATTAGCACACCCATCACGTCCCATGAATACGATTACACCGCTGGCACGCTTGGGTTTCGCTGTTGTCCTGCAGACAGCCCGAGACGACCGGGCGGACAGTCGTTTGACCGCCCGGCGGCCAGCGCCAATCGCGGCGGGCCTTTGCGCGGGACATGCGGCGGCGTACGGATCGCCGCCGCGGCCCGCAATCGCTCAGCGGGAGCAGGTCGTGCCGGGGCCGCGCGGGGGGGGGGTCCCGCGCCCCCCCGCGGCCCTCAAGCTAGCTGCGTGCGTTGGGCGGCGGGGGCCGGCGGGTGGGGCGCGGCCCCGGCCGCCGTGAGCTCTTCGGCACCGCCGAAGCCCCACAACACGCCGATATTGCGCAGCCCGTGATGACGGGCGCCTTCGATATCCATGCGCCGGTCGCCGATCATCCAGCACTGCCCCGGGGTCAACGACAGCCGGTGCAGCGCCTCGGCGACCAGCTGCGGCTTCTCGCTGCGGCTGCCATCCGGGGTGGCCCCGATCACGTCCTCGAAGCAGTCGCCGAACGGCAGGTGCTCGACGATGCGTCGCGCGTGCGGCTCGTTCTTGGCGGTGACGATCGCCAGCCGATGGCCGCGATCCTTGAAGGCCTGCACGACCTGGCCGATCCGCGGGTAGACCTCATGCTCGCGCCAGCCGACCACGTCGAAGCGCTCGCGGTAATACGTCACCGCCTGCTCGACCTGGGCCGGATCGTTGAACAACGGCGCGAAGCTGGTGCGCAGCGACGGGCCGATCCAGCGCCGCAGTTCGGCCTGCGGCGGGACCGGCTGGCCCATCTGCGTGAGCGCATGCGCCACGCACTGGGTGATCCCGACGGCCGAATCGATCAGCGTGCCGTCAAGATCGAAGAACAGGACATCGCGGCTCACGCGCCGCGGGCCTCCAGCGCGGCGACGGCCGGCAGGGTCTTGCCTTCCAGGAACTCCAGGAATGCGCCGCCACCGGTGGAGATGTAGCTCACCTCGCCCGCGATGTCGTACTTGTCGACCGCGGCCAGGGTATCGCCGCCGCCGGCGATCGAGAACGCCGGCGAGGCGGCGATGGCACGGGCCAGGGCTTCGGTGCCATGGCTGAAGGCCTCGAATTCGAACACGCCGACCGGGCCGTTCCAGACCATGGTGCCGGCCTTGGCGATCAGGCCGGCGTAGTGCTGCGCGGTGTCCGGGCCGATGTCCAGGATCAGGTCATCCTCGGCCACGTCGGCGACGGCCTTCACCGTGGCTTCGGCGTCCGGCAGGAACTGCTTGGCCACGACCACGTCGGTCGGCAGCGGGATGTCGGCGCCGCGTGCCTTGGCATCGGCGACGATCTTCTTCGCGGTGTCCAGCAGGTCCGGCTCGTACAGCGACTTGCCGACCGAGTAACCGGCGGCCGCGATGAAGGTGTTGGCGATGCCACCGCCGACGATCAGCTGGTCGACCTTGCCGACCAGGCTGGAGAGCAGTTCGAGCTTGGTGCTGACCTTGCTGCCGGCCACGATCGCCAGCAGCGGCTGGGCGGGGGCGAGCAGCGCCTTGGCCAGCGCGTCCAGCTCGGCCATCAGCAGCGGGCCACCGGCAGCCACCGGGGCGAAGCGGATCACGCCGTGGGTGGAGGCCTGTGCACGGTGCGCGGTGCCGAAGGCATCCATCACGAACACATCGCAGAGCGCGGCGTACTTCTTCGCCAGCGCTTCATCGTCCTTGCCTTCGCCGACATTCATGCGGCAGTTTTCCAGCAGCACGATCGAACCCGGCGCGACGTCCACGCCGTCGACCCAATCGCGCACCAGCGGCACCTCGACACCCAGCAGCTGCGACAGACGCAGCGCCACCGGCGCCAGCGATTCCGCCTCGCTCCACACGCCTTCCTTCGGACGCCCGAGATGCGAGGTCACCATCACGGCGGCGCCCTTCTCCAGCGCCAGCTTCAGCGTCGGCAGCGACGCGGTGATGCGCTGCTCGGAGGTGATCTGGCCGTTGTCGATCGGCACGTTCAGATCCTGGCGGATCAGCACGCGCTTGCCGGAGAGATCGAGGTCGGTCATGCGAACGATGGACATAAGCAACTCTTTGGCTCTGAAGAAGGAAGGGCGCCGCACGGCGCAGACCGTCATTGTCCCGGCTGGCGCGGTGCATCGCAAATTCATGACAGGAACGGAGGTAGGCGGCGACCGTTGGTCGTCGCGCTTCTTAACGGGGACGGAGGTAGTTAAGCGCGCTTAACTACCTCCGTCCCTATTTGGTTGGCGCAGCAGGCTGACTGCGAAGCCGCCGACGATCAGCACGCCGATCACCAGCAGCGCCCACAGCAGCCATTGTTTCCAGTCGCGCTGCGGCGCTACCGCGGCATCGCCAGCGAGTACCTGCGGTTCGCCCTGCATGCTCGCCTGCGCGGGCTGCCACTGCGCGCCGTGCTGTTCGCGCAGCTGCGCGATCACCGTGGCAACCGGGGCATCCTGGCGCTCCGCGCGTACGCTGCCGGCGGCTACCGTGTAGGGCGGCTCGCCCTGGCTGAGGAACACCAGCGCTTCGGGCTGGTAACCGAGCTTCAGCGTCGGGGCCGGCATCGACTGCGGCTGGCCGGCCACCAGCTTCCAGTAGCGGTCGCGCGTGCTGCGCGCCAGCGGCTGGGTCTGCGATTGGCGGCGGTCGGCGGCGTCCTGCAGCTGATAGGCCACCCACGGGCCGGCCCGCACCTGCCACGGCTGGTCGGCATCGTCGCGGCTCAGCAGCGTCCACTGCACCACGCTGTTGTCGGCCGTCGCGATATCGGCCTGCGCGATCGGGAAGCGCCCATCAAGCTGATACTCGAACTCGCCGGGCTTGCCGGCGGTGCCGGTCAGCGACTGCCAGCGCCAGGCGATCGCCTGCGCGGTCGGCGCCAGCTCGGCCTGCACCGTGGACAGCGCCGGCAAGGCATCGGCACCGATCGGCAGGATGCGGAAATACCGGGCCTGGCGCGCGATCTCGATGCGGCGCTGCTGCAGGCGGCGGCCTTCGTGCTGCAGGTCGACCAGTGGCACGTCATCGGCAATGCGCAACCAGTCGCGCAGGTCGTTGCTCATCTCCACGCGCACGCGCGCCTGCAGGGGCGCCTGCGTCTGCCAGTCGAGGCGCAGCGCCTGCACGCCGGTCTCCAGCGCGCTGGCGTCGATCAGCCAGCCTGCGGGTTGTCCGGCCGCCCCGCCCCGCCCCAGCCGCGCCTCGACCCGGCGCACGCTGCCGTCGGTATTGCGCTCGGTGAGCAGCTGCAGGTCGTCGCCAGAGGTGCCGGCCATCGGCGGCAGCGGGAACCAGGACAGCGTCTGCCACTGCGGTGCCTGCGCCAACGGCTGGTCGGCGGCCAACAACGCCGACGGCAGTGCCTGGCCCTGCGCGTTGAACACCTGCACATCGGCCAGACGTGGCGACACCGCGGTGCGGTACACGCCCTCGTCGAGGGTCAACCGGTACGCACCCGCCTGCGGCTGCGCGAGCTGCAGCGGCCATTGCTGGCGATAGGCTTGGCGGCCATCGGCGCCCTGGGCCTGGGCCTGGGCCAGCGCCGGAAGCGCCAGCGCGGCAAGGAGGATCAGCGGGCGAAAGGTCTTCAAGACTGCGGCTCCACGGCGGGGTCCGGCGCGCGCGGCGGCGCCGGTGCCAGGTAGCCCACGACCGTGCACAGCAGGCCGTAGGCGATGAAAGAAGAAATCCCGAGCAGGTTGCCCAGATGCTGGCGATCGATCAGTACCAGCTTGGCCAGCACCACGCCCATCAGCACCGCACCCACGAGCCACAGGACGCGTTGCCCGCGGCGCGAGCCCCACACCCAGCTGATCACGCCGAGCACGCTCCACACCACGGTCAGGCTGGTCTGGGCGAGGGTCGAGGACCACAGGCGCTCGTTCCACGGCACCCCGCCCCAGTGATGCACGGCATGCAGGGTGATGCTGGTCAGCGCGACGAAACCGGCAATCGCCAGCACCGGGATACGGATCGCACGCAGGCCCTCCGGCGCCTGCCCGGACCACAGCCAGCGCGCGGCGAGCACCAGCACTGCCAGCTGCACCAGTTCCACCGGGTTGAGCAGCGGCAACCACGGCAGCGGCGCAGCGCCGGCCGGCACCAGCAGCAGGCCCGCCCAGCTCACGCCGAGCACGGCGAACAGCGTGCATTGCAACGCGCCGCGCATGCGATCGAAGCGTTCGCCCAGCGGCACCGTCAGCCACGGCCAGCGCAGCAGCGCCACTGCAGTAACCAGCAGCCACGGCAGCAGCATCAACGCCGGGCCCCAGCCCTGTGCCAGCGCGAAGCGGTCGGCCAGCCACAGGCAGGCCAGCGACACCACGGACGGCCACAGCAGCCACCACAGGAACTGCGCCGCCAGCGACGTGCGGTCATCACCCGCACGCAGGCACCACAGGCTGCGCACACCCAGCAGCGCGAACACCGCCCAGGCCAGTGCGCCATAGCCGGCGAACGGTTGATCGTGCACATCGGCCTGCCACAGCGCCAACGGGAACGCGGCCAGCACCATCGCCAGCGTGGTCAGCACCAGCGCGCGCGCCGGCCAGCGGCGATGCATCTCGGCGGCCAGCCAACCGGTCACCGCTCCGGCGATCAGCAGCGCATCGGGTTCGTTGCGGTGGGTGACGAAGCGCAGGATCTCGTGGCTGACGCTGCCCAGCCACCACAGCAGGCCCCAGAGGTAGTAGACGATGGCCGGCGCATCCTGCTGCGCACGGCGATAGCTGAAGGCCGCGGCGAAGCCGGCCAACGCCAGCAGCAGGCCGCTCATGAAGGTGGGGTTGGCGATCGCCGTGGCATCGAGATGCCAGTAATCCGCGCCGACCACGAAGCCGAACGCGGCGCCCAGGGTCAGCAGCGCACCGGCGATCTGCGGCAGCCAGCGCTGCTGGCGCAGGCCCAGCCAGGCCAGCGCCGCCCCTTCCAGCGCGAACACGCTGGCGGTGGCGCGTGCGGACAGCGCCAGCGGTACCGCCAACGTGGCGAAGCCCACCGCGAGTACCGCATGCGACTGGCCCAGCGCAGCATAGCGCTCGCGCTTGATCAGCACCCACGCCAGACCCGCATACAACGCAGCCAGTGCCAGCGAGCACAACGCCAGCAGCAGGCGGTCGTCATGCAGCAGGCCAGCCTGCAGCGAGAACGCGATCAGCGGCGTGCCGAACACCAGGCTGCCATCGATCAGGTCGCGCTTCTCCGCGCTCTGCCGACGCGCATAAAGGATCGGAATCAGCAGGTAGAAGGCGAAGAACAGCAGCAGGAACGGCTCAGTGCTGGCGAACTTGTCCGCGCTGTACTGGAGCACGCCCCAGGCGGTGCCGATGCCGAAGGTGAAGGCGAAACCGAGCAGGTTCAGCGCGCGCCACGGACGCCACCAGGCAATCGCCAGGATCGCCGCATTGAGCACGGCGTAATACGAGAACAGCGCGACATGGTTGCCGCTGCCGGTGGACAGCCAGATCGGCGCCATGAAGCCGGCCAGGATGCCGAGCACGGCCAGCGTGCGCGAGTTCTGCACCACCGCCAGCACGCCCATGCCGGCAATCAGCAGCACGCTGAGCGCGAAAGCCGGCACGGCGGGAATTAGGTCGTAGCGCTTGAACGCGGCGAAGATGGTCAGCAGCAGGACGCCGATCGCCCCGCCCTGCAGCGCCAGCGCGAACAGGCGCCGGGTATCGCGCTGCACCCAGCCGAACACCAGCCCGGCCAGCGCCGCCACCGCGATGGCGGCCAGGCGCAGCTCGATCGGGGCGTTCAACCAGCCCTGGTCGCTGGCGTACTTGAGCAGCGCGGCCACACCGGCCAGCAATACCAGCATGCCGATCTTGACCGGCACGTTGCCCTCGGTGAACCACTGCTTGATGGTGCCGACGATGCGTTCGCCGATGCCTGGGCCCTGCGGTTCAACCGGCAGCACCGGCGGTGCGGGCCTGGGTGGCATCGACGCCGAGGACGGCAGCGGTGGCGGCATGGCGGCCGCCGCTGCGGGTGCCGCCGCGGTATCCGCGGTCTCGACGGGCGTTTCGATCCCGGGCTGCATGGCGACGTCCAGCGGCGCGGCCACGGTGTCGACGGATTCGATATCCGTCCAGCGCAGCGGCCGTTCGGGTTCGGCTGGCGCCTGCGCGGCGTCCCAGGCAGACCCGGCCGCGCGGTGTTCCAGCGCGGCCACACGGCGGCGCAGGCCCGCGATCATCACCAGGGCCACGATCAGCAGCAGCGGGATCGCCAGCAGTACCAGCACCAGCAGGACAATCAGAGCTTCCATTCCAGGCCATCCTCAAGAGGGTTGCCACGGCTGCACCGGGCAGGCGCAGTGCCGGCGGCACGCGGGCCATGCTAATGGATCGGCGGTACGCGCGGGATCACGGGCGTGAATGGTCCGCCTGAAACGACAGACCCCGGCACGGGGCCGGGGTCTGTGGAATGACGCAGGGGCAGCGCTGGCTTACGCCGCGACGACCTTGACCATTTCCAGGCACTTGTTGGAGTAGCCCCATTCGTTGTCGTACCAGGACACCAGCTTGACGAAGGTGCTGTCCAACGCGATGCCGGCGTCGGCGTCGAATACCGAGGTGTGGGTTTCGCCACGGAAGTCGGTCGCCACGACCTTGTCTTCGGTGTAGCCCAGGATGCCCTTCAGCGCGCCTTCGCTCTGTGCCTTCACTTCAGCGCAGATCTCGGCGTAGGTGGCTTCCTTCTCCAGCTCGACGGTCAGATCGACCACCGACACGTCCGAGGTCGGCACGCGGAAGCTCATGCCGGTCAGCTTCTTGTTCAATTCCGGGATCACCACGCCGACGGCCTTGGCCGCACCGGTCGAGGACGGAATGATGTTTTCCAGGATGCCACGGCCACCGCGCCAGTCCTTGTTGGACGGGCCATCGACGGTCTTCTGGGTCGCGGTCGCCGCGTGCACGGTGGTCATCAGGCCTCGCTTGATGCCCCACTTGTCGTTGATGACCTTGGCCAGCGGGGCCAGGCAGTTGGTGGTGCACGAGGCGTTCGAGACGATCGCCTGGCCGGCGTAGGTCTTGTCGTTCACGCCGAACACGAACATCGGGGTGTCGTCCTTCGACGGCGCCGACAGGATCACCTTCTTGGCGCCCGCGTCGATGTGCTTCTGCGCGGTTTCCTTGGTCAGGAACAGGCCGGTGGATTCGATGACGACGTCCACGCCGACTTCGTCCCACTTCAGGTTGGCCGGATCGCGTTCCTGGGTCAGGCGGATCTTCTTGCCGTTGACCAGCAGGTCGTTGCCGGAGACTTCCACGTCGGCCTTGAAGCGGCCATGCACGGAGTCGTACTTCAGCATGTACGCCAGGTAGTCCGGCTCCAGCAGATCGTTGATGGCGACGATTTCGATGTCATTGCCGAAGTTCAGCACGGCCGAACGCAGCACGTTGCGCCCGATGCGACCGAAACCGTTGATGCCAACCTTGATTGCCATGTTCACAAGCTCCTGCAGCCGCGACGGTGCGGCGCCGATGGAAAGGGGTGTTCATTCTAGCAGGGCCGGAACCGGCCCGGCCCGGGGAAGACGAATGGGAACCGGTTACAACGGTAAATACCCGGATTGATCCGGATCAAGGCGCACTGCGGCGCGGGCGGGAAAACTGGCGCCATTCCAACCCGCCACGAGACCGTCTCATGCGCAAGACCTCCCCCCTCCTGCTCTCCAGCCTGGCCGCCGCCCTGGCGCTGGCCGCCGCCCCCGCCATGGCCCAGTCCAAGGGCGACTGGACGATCGGTGCCGGCGTGCACCAGGTCGCCCCGAAGTCCAACAACGGCTCGCTGGCCGGCGGCACGCTGAAGGTCGACGTCGACAACGACATCAAGCCGACCATCACCGGTGAGTACTTCATCGCCGACAACCTGGGCATCGAGCTCCTGGCCGCGTTGCCGTTCAAGCACGACATCAACATCGCCGGCCTCGGCAACGTGGGCAGCACCAAGCACCTGCCGCCGGTGGTGTCGCTGCAGTACCACTTCAACAGCAAGGGCAAGGTGTCCCCGTTCCTGGGCGCCGGCATCAACTACACCACCTTCTTCAGCGAGAAGACCGGCGGCGCGCTGGCCGGCAGCACGCTGAAGATGGAAGACTCCTGGGGCCTGGCCGCCCATGCCGGCGTGGACTTCGCGATCAACGACAAGGGCTCGTTGCGCGTGGACGTGCGCTGGATGGACATCGACAGCAAGGTCAAGCTCGACGGCGAAAAGATCGGCACCGTCAACATCGACCCGCTCGCCTACGGCGTGTCGTACGTGTTCAAGTTCTGATCGGCGGATCAGAACCCAACAAGGCAACACCCTCGCAGCAAGACAGTTTCCCCGGCTTCGGCCGGGGGTTTTTTTGGCTCATTCGGCCAACAGGTGCCGTGCTGCGGACCGCGCATGCAGCGTCGTCGTATCGAACACCGGCACCGTCGCATCCTGCGCGCCGACCAGCAGCATGATCTCCGTGCAGCCCAGGATGATGCCCTGCGCGCCACGCTCCACCAGCCGCTGCATCACCGCGCGGAACGCCTCGCGCGACGCCGGCAGCACCTGCCCCTGCACCAGCTCGTCATAGATGATCCGGTGCACCGCCGCGCGATCATCGGCCTCGGGAACCAGCACCTCCAGGCCATGCGCCTGGGTGAGCCGCCCCTTGTAGAAATCGTGCTCCATGGTGAACGCGGTGCCCAGCAAGCCGATCCGCTGCAGCCCGGCGGACTTGATCGCCTCGGCGGTCGGGTCGGCGATGTGCAGCAGGGGAATCGCGATCGCCGCCTGCACCGCGTCGGCCATGCGATGCATCGTGTTGGTGCAGATCACGATGGCCGTCGCACCCGCGCCCTGCAGGCGCTGGGCGGCATCGATCATGCGCTGCGTGGCGGTGTCCCAGTCGCCGGCACGCTGCAGTGCCTCGATCTCGGCGAAATCGAACGACCACAACAGGATCCGGCCCGAATGCAGGCCGCCCAGCGTGTCGCGCACCTGCTCGTTGATCAGCCGGTAATAGTGGGCCGAGCTTTCCCAGCTCATGCCGCCGATCAGGCCAACGATGTGGGCCATGGGTACCTCCGGTGTCCGCCCGATGCCAGGCACCCGACGAGCCTAGCCCAAGCTGACCGGCGCTGCAGCCGGCCAGATCCTGGCAAGCCGGCACGGCGGCCGGCCCGCTAGAATGCCGCGGATGAAAATGCCTTCCCTGCTTCCGGCCACCGCCCTCGCGCTGGCCCTCACCCTTGTCTCCACCGATGCCCTGGCCTGGGGCGCGCAAGGCCACCGGCTGGTGGCGCGGATCGCCGAAACCCGGCTGACCCCGCAGGCCCAGGCCGAGATCGACCGCCTGCTCGCCGCCGAACCGGACCCGACCCTGCACGCCATCGCCCCGTGGGCCGATCAGCTGCGGGCCAAGGACCCGGGGCTGGGCAAGCGCTCGGCCGGCTGGCACTACGTCAACATCGGCGAAGACGATTGCCACTATGAGGTGCAGAAGCACTGCAGGAACGGCAACTGCGTGGTCGAGGCGCTGAAGGCGCAGACCGCGATCCTCGGCGACCGCGGCAGGTCCGACGCCGAGCGCGCGCAGGCGCTGAAGTTCGTGGTGCATTTCGCCGGCGACATCCACCAGCCGATGCATGCCGGCTACGGCCACGACAAGGGCGGCAACGATTTCCAGGTGCAGTTCAACAACCGCGGTACCAACCTGCACTCGCTGTGGGACAGCGGCATGCTGAACGAGCAGCAGCTGGATGACGACCAGTACCTCAAGCGCCTGCTCGCCCTGCCCAAGCCCACGCTCGGCAAGCGTTCGAACATCGATGTCGATGCCGTGCAGTGGGCCGAAGCCAGCTGCCGGATCGCCATTGCACCTGGCGTTTACCCGGACAAGCGTACGCTGGCTCCGAGCTATGCGGCGACCTATCGCCCGGTCGCCGAGCGCGAGCTGCGCCTGGCCGGTGAACGCCTGGCGGTGCTGCTCAACGACACCCTGGGCAAGCGCTGAGGTCAGTACCATGTCATTGCACGTCGCCAGTTTCTTCCACCCGGACAGCCACACCTTCAGCTACGTGGTGCATGACCCGGCGACGTTGCAGGCGGCGGTGATCGACCCCGTGCTGGACTACGACCCGGACACCGATGCACTTGGCGCTGGGCCGCTGCAGCCGTTGCTTGCGCATGTACGCGGGCACGGCCTGCAGGTGCACTGGCTGCTGGACACCCATGCCCACGCCGACCATGTCAGTGCCGGGCGCTGGCTGAAATCCCAGTGGCCGGACGCGACGCTGGCGATGGGCCAGGGCATCGTGCAGGTCCAGCGCACCTTCGCACCGCGTTACGCGCTCGATGTTCCGACCGACGGCTCGCAGTTCGATCATCTGTTCGCCGATGGCGAGCGCTTCACGCTCGGAGGAATCGAGGCCGAGGTGATCGCGGTGCCGGGACACACGAGTGACAGCGTCGCGTATCGGATCGGCGACGCGCTGTTCACCGGCGACTCGTTGTTCATGCCGGACGGCGGCACCGCCCGCTGCGACTTCCCGGGCGGTGACGCGGCGCAGCTGTACCGCTCGATCCAGCGATTACTGGCATTGCCGGACGCGACGCGGGTGTTCATCTGCCACGACTACGGCCCGGGCGGCCGCGAAGTCGCCAACCAGACCACCATCGGCGCGCAGCGCACGCACAACATCCACCTGCATGGCGGCATCAGCGAGGCCGAGTTCGTTGCCACCCGCCAGGCGCGTGATGCCACCCTGCCCGAGCCGAAACTGATGGAGCCCTCGGTGAAGGCGAACATACAGGGCGGCCCGCCGAGGTAGTGCCGGCCGCTGGCGGGCTCCCCTGCAACGTGCGACCCGTCCGTCGTTTTCCTCAGCGCCCCTGCCGGCGCACCACGTGCTGCCCTTTCACGATCTCGAACGTGAAGCCATACAGCAGACTCACCGGCACCGGTTCAATGCGCTCGGCGCCCTCGCAGTTACCCCGATCCGTCGGCACGCGCTGCGGAGGGAAATGACAGACGGCCGCAGGAACAAAGCGCCACATCGCCACCGCCTCCTGGGCAGCCTGCATGAGGGGCGCGTTCTCAGGCGCATTGCCGGCGGCACAGTCGCTGCGATCGCTCACTGGCAGACTGCGTTCGACCTTGCCTTCCGCATCGATCACCAGCTGCAGGCACACCGTCGTCGGTGCCAGCGCGCGGCGCGGATCGCGATCACCGACAACCGGATCAGGTCCTGCATTGAGTTGCGGCATCCGGTAGCCCTCGGTCGGCCCCAGCTGATATGTCTCCACCTTCCCGCTCCCCTGAGCGCCGACGTCCGGATCCAGACGCTGGTGGCCCACGTTCTCGGCGCGGGTGTCAACCGTGGTGATCTGGTCGTGGCCGGCACAGCCTGCCAGGAGGGCCACCGACAGCACGGTCGCTGCCGCGCGCGTCACGCGCATCACGGCGCGGACTCCTCGTCATCCATCGCGAAGGTGACCGGAATCTTCAGCGCCGAGGCCACCGCCTTGCCGTTTCTGATCGCCGGTTCGAAGGTCCACTGCTTCGCGGCAGCGACCGTCGCGTCATCGAACACGCCCGCCGGAGTTGCGTCGAGGACGCGGACGTCGGTCGCCTTGCCGTCCGCATCGACGTCCACCCGGACGACGACCTTGCCGACGATACGCTGCTCGACGGCGATCTTCGGGTAGGACGGTGGCGGCATTCTGTGGGCAATGGCCGTGCGATCGGCCACCACGGCGCCCCCACCGATCCCGCTCGCGGCCGCGACCGCACTGCCCTGGCCAGCCCAGGCCACGGTCCCCATCCCAACGCACAGCCCGATCACCATCATCTGCCCCGTCAACCACGGCACCGTCCTGCGCTTGTGTTCCTTCAACATCGCAATACGCTCCTTCAACATCGGTTGGCTGCGCCAGTGGCAGGCCATCGGTGCAACCGGGTGGACCAACTGCGCCTTGAGCAGCGCGTTGGCATAGAGCCGGCGCAGGGCCGGATGCGGGTCGACCGTGCGGGCATCGCAGGCCAATTCCTGGTCACGCAGGAACCGGCGCGCGGCCCACGGCAGCAACGGGTGGAACCAGAACACGCAGCGCAGCAGGGCCAGCGCGGCGTTTGCCCAGGGATCGCCATGACGGCGATGGCTGTGTTCATGACGCAGGATCAGGTCCTGCTCGGCCGGGCTGAAATGCTGCTCGAAGTCGGGGCCGACCACGATCCGCGGGCGCCACAGGCCGACCAGCGCCGGCAGGCCCGGGTCGCCACTGGCCTGCCAACTGCCATCCATGCGCGGCTGGAGCTCGCCCAGTGCATGCTCGAAGCGGCGCTGCGCGCGCCAGCTGAAGCAGGCCACCGCTACCGCACCCAGCAACCACACCGTCAACAGCAGCAGCGGCCACTGCGAGGCGTCGGTGGGCACGGCCGGCGCGCGCAGGGCCGAGACCATGACCATGACCGGGTCCGTTTCAGTCATCGGCAGCCGCGGCAGTGGCAGGTACGGCGCGACCAGCATCAACGGCAGCAACCACCAGCTGCGGTACGCCAGCGCTGCGCCCCCCAGGCGCAGCAGCAGCGGCCTGGCCGCGGCCAGCACCAGCGTCGCCACCGACAGCCACACGCTGGCCTGCAGCAGTCCATCAAGCAGGTCAGTCATGGTCCAGCTCCCGGATCAGCTGCTTCAGCTCGGCGATGTCCTGCGCGCTGAGCTCCCCGCGCTGGCTGAAATGCGCCACCAGCGGCGCGACGCGGCCGGCGAAGACCCGGTCCAGGAAGCCCTCGCTCTGCTCGGCCACCCAGGCCTGGCGCTGCAGCACCGGCGAGTACAGATAGCGACGCCCGTCGCGGCTGGCGCTGATCGCGCCCTTGGTCAGCAGCCGGTTGAGCAGGGTCTTGATGGTGGGCTCGGCCCAGTCGCGGCTGGCCAGCGCGGTCACCACCTCGTCAGCGCCCAGCGGATGGTTGCGCCACAGCACCTCCATCACCACGGCTTCGGCCTCACTGATCTGGCTCATCATTTACATCCGTAATCGACAACTCGATTACGCCCGTAATCAACCCGGGTGTCAACCCTTCGACAGCCGGTTCATGCAGCCGCTGCCAGCATCGGCGCATGCCCCACGGAGCCCTTGATGAGACGCTACCGAACATTCGATGAAGTCTCGCGTCGCCGTCTGTTCAAACCGGAAATGCTGTAATGACCCGCATGATTTCGCAGGATAGCGCCGCATGACCGAACACCTGACCGACCTGGACGCCGCCGTCGACTGGCTGCTGCAGCGGGTCGATGGCCCCCTGCGCATAGGCGCGCCGCTCGCCTTGGGCAAGCCGCACCGGCTGCTCAACGCGCTGTATGCCCGTGTTGAAAACGATGCCTCGCGGCCGCTGCAGTTGTATACCGCACTGTCGCTGAATCCGCCGGGCGGCGGTGCGGGGCTGGAAGCACGCTTCATGAAGCCGTTCGCCGAGCGTCACTTCGGGGAGGATTTCCCGCGGCTGGCCTACGCCGATGCGATGGTGCGCGACCAGCTGCCGGCGCATGTGCAGGTGGAAGAGTTCTACATGCAGTCGGGCGCGCTGCTCGGCTCATCGCAGGCACAGCGCAGCTACACCAGCCTGAACTACACGCACGCCGCCGATGCGGTAGCACAGCGCGCGCCGCACGCGATCGTGCAGAAAGTGGCGATGCGCGCGAATGATCGGCGCCTGTCGCTGTCATGCAACAACGACATCACCCAGGACACGCTGGATGCGATGGTTGCGCGCGGGTTGCCCCGCCCGTTGATGATCGCCGAGATCGATCCGCAACTGCCCTACCTGGCGGGCTCGGCCACGGTCGACGTGTCGTTCTTCGATCTGGTGATCACGCCACCGGGGCCGTACCCGGCGCTGTTCGGCCTGCCGCGCCAACCGGTCAGCGATGCCGACTACGCGATCGGCCTGTACGCCAGCACGCTGGTGCGCGATGGCGGCACGCTGCAGATCGGCATCGGTACGCTGGCCGATGCGCTCAGCCATGCACTGGTACTGCGGCATACCGACAACGCCCGCTACCGGCAGATCCTGCAGGCGCTGGATCCCGGCCTGGCCAGCCACCCGACCGTGCTGGAATGCGGTGGCCTGGAGCCGTTCGAGATCGGCCTGTACGGCTGCAGCGAAATGCTCAACGAGGGCTTCCGCCGGCTGGTCCAGACCGGTGTGATCCGGCGCAAGGTGCACGACGATCTGGCGCTGCTGCAGCGGATCGAGAACGGCACCGCGTGGACCACCGATTACGCCACGCTCGAGGCCGAGGGCGAGTACCTGCACGGCGCGTTCTACCTGGGCTCGCCGGAGTTCTACCAGTGGCTGCGCGACCTGCCCGATGACGAGCGCAGCGCGATCGGCATGCGCCGGATCAGCGAAATCAACCAGCTCTACGGCGGCGATGAAACGTTGGAGCGGATGCAGCGCCGCGATGCGCGTTTCTTCAACTCCTGCATGATGGCCACCGCGCTTGGCGCCGCCGTCTCCGATGCGCTCGAAGACGGCCGCGTGGTCTCCGGCGTGGGCGGCCAGTACAACTTCGTGGCGATGGCGCATGCCCTGCCCGGCGCGCGCAGTGCGCTGATCTTCCGCGCCACCCGCGAGGACAAGGGCACGCTGCAGTCCAACGTGCGCTGGAACTACGGACACACCACGATCCCCCGGCACCTGCGCGATCTCTACATCAACGAGTACGGCATCGCCGACCTGCGCAACATGACCGACGAGGACTGCGTGATCGCGATGGCCGCGATCACCGATGCGCAGTTCCAGGCCGCGTTGCTGGACAAGGCGAAAGCCTCGAAGAAGCTGGCAACCGGTTTCACTCCGTCCGCCGATGGACAGCGCAACACGGCCGCGGCGGTCAGTGCGTCGCTGGCGCCGTTCCGCCAGTCCGGGCTGCTGCCGGACTATCCGCTGGGCAGCGACTTCACCGAGGTCGAGCAGCACCTGGTCAAGGCGCTGGGCTGGCTGAAGCAGAACACGCAGACGCCGATGGCGAAGCTGCGCACGGTGCTGGCCGCGGTGGCCCAACCTGCCGGCGATGGCGATCAGGCCTATCTGCAGCGGATGGGACTGGAAGCGCCGAAGACGTTCGGCGAACGCATCGAGGCGCGGTTGGTGCGGTTGGGATTGGCGCGCACGGCGGCAGTGTGATGTAGATCCACGCCATGCGTGGATCCACCCCTCAACAAACGAAAAGGCCGGGGATATCCCCGGCCTTTCGTGTTGCAGCGGCCGGGCTGAGCCCGGCGCCGCGATCAGTTCGCCAGCTGCGCCTTGGCCGCGGCCACGACGTGCTCGGCGGTGATGCCGAAGTGCTTGTACAGCGCCTCCGCCGGTGCCGAGGCACCGAAGGTGTCGATACCCACCACCGCACCGTCCAGGCCCACGTACTGGCGCCAGAAACCGGTGACGCCGGCTTCCACGGCCACGCGGTTGCGCACGGCGTTGGGCAGCACGGACTCGCGGTACGCCGCATCCTGGCGCTCGAACACGTCGGTCGACGGCATCGACACCACGCGGGTCTTGATGCCGGCGGCATCCAGTTCCGCCTTGGCGGTCACGGCCAGGCCCACTTCCGAACCGGTGCCGATCAGGATCACGTCCGGCACGCCGCCTTCGGCGTCGGCCAGCACGTAGCCACCGCGCGCGATCTGGGCGACCTGCTCGGTGCTGCGCGGCTGGTGCGGCAGGTTCTGGCGGCTGAACACCAGGCAGCTCGGACCGTCCTTGCGGGTGAGCGCCGACTTCCAGCTGACCGCCGATTCGACCGCATCGCACGGACGCCACACATCGTTGTTCGGGATGTAGCGCAGCGAGGCCAGGTGCTCCACCGGCTGGTGGGTCGGGCCGTCTTCACCGAGGCCGATCGAATCGTGGGTGTACACGTGGATCGCGTGGGCCGGGATCAGCGCGCTCATGCGCACGCCGTTGCGGGCGTAATCGCTGAACACCAGGAAGGTGGCATCGAACGGAATGAAGCCGCCATGCAGGGCCAGGCCATTGGCGATCGCGGTCATGCCGAACTCGCGCACGCCGTAATAGACGTAATTGGCGTTCGGGTCATCGGTGGCGACCGACTTGCTGGCCTTCCACAAGGTCAGGTTGGAGTGCGCCAGATCGGCCGAACCACCCACCAGTTCCGGCAGCAGCGTCGCGAACGCTTCGATCGCCAGCTGCGAGGCCTTGCGCGAGGCGATGGTCTGGCCGTCGGCCTGGACCTGGGCGATGTAGGCATCGGCCTTGGCGACGAAGTCGGCCGGCAGCTCGCCATGCGAACGACGGATCAGCTCATCGGCTTCGGCCGGATACTGCGCGGCGTACTTGTCGAACTGCTGCTCCCACTCGGCCTGGCGCAGGGTGCCGGTACCGCCGGCACGCCAGCCAGCGTAGATCTCTTCCGGAATCTCGAACGGGCCGTACGGCCAGCCCAGCTGCTTGCGGGTGGCTTCCAGCTCATCCTTGCCCAGCGGGGCGCCGTGGCTGGATTCCTTGCCGGACTTGTTCGGCGAACCGAAGCCGATCGTGGTGCGGCAGCAGATCAGGGTCGGCTTGTCGAACTGCGACAGCGCGCTGTCGATGGCGGACTTGATGCTCTCCGGATCGTGGCCATCGACGCCGCGCACCACGTTCCAGCCATAGGCCTCGAAACGCTCGGGGGTGTTGTCGGTGAACCAGCCATCGGTGTTGCCGTCGATGGAAATGTGGTTGTCGTCCCAGAAGCAGACCAGCTTGGACAGGCCCCAGGTGCCGGCCAGCGAGGCGGCTTCATGCGAGATGCCTTCCATCAGGCAGCCATCGCCCAGGAACACCCAGGTGCGGTGGTCGACGATCTCGTGTTCCGGGCGGTTGTAGCGCTGTGCCAGCAGCTTCTCGGCCAGGGCGAAGCCCACGGCGTTGGCCAGACCCTGACCCAGCGGACCGGTGGTCGTCTCCACGCCGGGGGTTTCATGGTGTTCCGGATGGCCGGCGGTCTTGCTGCCCAGCTGGCGGAACTGCTTGAGCTGCTCGATCGGCAGGTCGTAGCCGCTCAGGTGCAGCAGCGCGTACTGCAGCATCGAGCCGTGGCCGTTGGACAGCACGAAGCGGTCGCGGTTGAACCACTTGGGATTCTTCGGGTTGTGACGGAGGTAGTCGTTCCAGAGCACTTCGGCGATGTCGGCCATGCCCATCGGCATGCCGGGATGACCGGACTTGGCGGTTTCGACCGCATCAGCGGCGAGGAAGCGGATGGCATTGGCCAACTGGCGGCGGGTAGGCTGCGTCATGGTTCTGTCGGAGTCGGGAGGCTCCCGCGGAGCTGCGGGCAGCCCATTGTCCCACAGGTGATCGGCGGGGTCAGGCCGGAGACAGGCCAGGCCCTTAACGACAACGCCCCGCACAAGGCGGGGCGTCGGGAAACCGCAGACCTGCGCAGCCTTAGTCGCGCGGGGCGGGTGCGGGTGCGGGTGCGGGTGCTGGGGCCACCGCGGCCACGACCGGGCCTTCGTCCACCTCGCCCTTGGCCACCAGGGTGGTCAGGGCCAGATCGCCGGTCACGTTCAGCGCGGTGCGGCACATGTCCAGGAAGTGGTTGACGCCCAGGATCAGGCCGATGCCCAGCGGGTTCACGCCGACCATGGCGCAGATCATCGCCACCACCGGCAGCGAGCCGGAGGGCACGCCGGCGGTGCCGATGCCGCCCAGGATGCAGACCGCCATCACCATGATCTGCTGGCCGATGCTCAGGTCCACCCCGAAGAACTGCGCCAGGAAGATCACGGTCACGCCCTCGAACAGCGCGGTGCCGTTCTGGTTGGCGGTGGCACCCACGGTCAGCACGAAGCGCGACACCTTCTGCGGCAGGCCCATCTGGTCGGCCACGCGCAGCGCGGTCGGCAGGGTGGCGTTGCTGGAGGCGGTCGAGAAGGCCATCACGGTGGCCTCCTGGGTGTCACGGAAGAACACCAGCGGCGAACGACCGGACAGCCATACGGCCACGCCGTAGGTCACTACCATGTGCAGCCCGAGCGCCAGCACCACCACGCCCACGTAGGCGCCCAGGCGGATGATCAGCTCGAAGCCGAACAGGGCCGCCAGGTTGAACATGAAGCAGGCCACCGCGTACGGGGCGAGCCGGATGACCAGGTTGATCAGGGTCATCGAGATTTCGAAGATGCCCTCGATGGCGCGACGCAGCGGGGCGACCTTCGCCTCATCGGTCAGCACCATGCCGACGCCGAACATCAGCGCGAAGAACATCAGCGAGAGGATCGCGCCATTGCTGGACGCCGCCTCGACCACGTTGCTCGGCACGATCGACAGCAGCATGTCCATGCCCTTCGGCACGCCATGGATGCCGGCGACGATTTCCTTGCTGCGCTCGGCATTCTCGGTGAGCATCTGCGCGGCCACGACCGGGTCCACGCCCACGCCCGGCTTGAGCACGTTGACCAGCACCAGGCCGATGCCCACGGCGATGCCGGAGAGCAGGATCGTGTACGCCAGCGTCTTCCAGCCGATGCGGCCGAGGGCGCGGATGTCGCCCATCTCCGACACGCCCATGATCAGCGCCGAGAAGATCAGCGGCACGATCAGCATGAAGATCAGATTGAGGAACAGGCCCGAGGCCGGGGTGGTGATGTAATCCATCACCCACTTGGCACCGGTATGCAGGCCGTCGACGCTGCCACCGAGGGCATGGACGGTCAGCCCGAGGACCAGGCCGATGATGAAGCCGATGCCCATTTTCCAGTGCAAAGGCAGTTTCTGCCGGGTCGTTGCGGCCTCAGTCATGGAGCGGCGTTCCTCGAAAAAATGAAATCAGCTTAGCAAAGCCGGCCGCCCTGACCGACACGCCTTTTTATGAATGCGCAGACGGGTATAACGGCGCCAGCCCATTGTCCTTTGCGGCCGCAGACGCCCGCCAGTGCGGTCCGTCATGGAAGGCCCGCCGCAGCGCCTGCCGCGCCTCGCCGACATCGCCGCCCTGCCCGCCCCAGCGGACCTGCTGCATCCGGATCAGCGTGTCGCGCTGCTGAGCGTCGTCGAGGCGCTCCAGCACCTGCTCCAGGGTCTTTACGCCGCCCATCCCGGCCAGCACGACGATGATCTCGTCGAACCCACCGGCTTCCATGGCCCGGCGCAGGTCAGCGCGGGTGTACGTGCCCGCTGATGGGGCAGAGGGCGCAGTGCCCTCGCCACCCCGCACGACCCGCGGACGAGCGCGTCGGCGCCAGCCCCAGGCGAGGGTCAGCAGCCACAGCACCGCCAGGCCGGCCGACAGCGCGATCCAGCCCCACGGGCGCGATGCGGCCTGCATCGGCGCCAACTGCAGGTCGGGGGAGGCGGCCGCCGGTTCGCCCGGCAGGGCCGACGTGGTGTCCACCGGCAGGGTCGGCGTGGCGCCGCCAGCGACACCGGCGGTGATCGCCAGTTGCAGGTCCGGCAGGCGGGCCGTGCGCGCCTGGCCGGCCGCCACGTCCCACCACGCCATGCGCAGGCCCGGGACGGTCAGCGCCCCGGCCTGGCGCGGCACGATCGCGAAGCGACGGGTCAGCGTGAGCTGCGGCGTGCTGCCGTTGAAGGTTTCATCGAACTGCGGCGGCTCGGCGAAGACCTGGGCGCCCGGGCCCACGTCGGGCACCGGCAGCTCCGGGAACTGCGCCTTGGTCGCACCCTCGGCCACGGCCTCCACCACCACGGTGGCTGCCTCGCCGGCCCGGCCGGTGGTGGGCGCAGCGGTATAGCGCAGGCGCAGCCCATGCAGCGGCAGCCACGGTTGCGGTGCCGAGGCCGGTTGCGCCTGGACCTGCAGAGTGCGCGGGGCGGAGGCCGCGCGCAGGCGGCCATCGCCACCGAACATGTCATTGAAGAAACCGCCCGCGCTGCGCCCGTTGAACTGGGCCGCCGGCAGCGCCAGCGGACCGCTCCGCTCGGGGATCAGCAGGAAGCGCCGCTCCACCACGTTGTAGCGGCGGCCGTTGACCTCGCGCACCTCGGTGCGGTCTTCGCCGACGCGCTGCAGCGATGCACCGGCAGGCGTATCGAGCACCAGTTCACCACTGAGCAGCTGTGCGGCGTAGAACAGGCGCACCACCACGCCGACGCTCTGCTGCACATACGGCGAGGCATCGTCGACCTCGGTTTCCAGGAACACGGCGGCATTGCCCGTGGCCGCCGCCGGCGCGGACGCGGTGCTGGCGCCGACCTGCAGGGTCAGCGGCTGGGTACGGCTGCTGCCGACCTGCAGCGCCGGAATCTGCAGGGTGCCGGCGCGCTTCGGGGTGAGTGCGACGGCGTACAGCGCGCGCGAGGTGGTCGCGCCATTGCTCCACTGCATCTGGCGGCTGGTGGTCTGGCTGCTGAGGTCGAAATCGGCCCGCAGCGGCGCGTAGTCCGGTGCACCGCCGCCGGCATCGGATTCGATGTTGAGGGTGACCGTGTCGCCGTCGGTGATCTGCTCGCGGTCGAGCCACGCGCGGGTCTGCGCGTGCGCGGCCATGCTTGCGCACAGCAGCAGGGCGAGTCCGGCGCGCAACCAGCGCTGTATCGTGGAATGTGTCATCGCCCTTCCCGTTTCCTGCGTTCGTTTTCCAGCTGGAACTTGGCCCGCAGCAGACTGCCCGGGTCATCCGGCACGCGGCGCATCCAGGCTTCGACCGCCTGCTGCTGCTCGCGCTGCTGCGGCGTGCCGCTGACCTGGCCCTGCGCCTTGTCGTTGCCGTCTTCCTGCCCCTGGCGCTGCATGGCCTGCTGCATGCGTTCGCGCTGGGCCGCGTCGGCCTCGGCCTGCGCCTGGCTGTCGGCGGCCTGCGGCGGCGACTTCTCGCCCTTGGATTGGCCGTCCTTCGGCTCACCGGACGTGGGCGGCGGTGACTGGCCCTGCTGGCCCTTGTCCTGCGGTGGCGCAGCATCACCGTTCTGGCCCTGCCCCGGGTTCTTGCCGGGATCGGGCTTGTCGGAGGGCGGCTTCTTTCCGTCCTTCTGATCGTTTTTCCGGTCGTTGCTCTGCGGTGGCCTGCGCTTGCGGGCGGCATCGACTGCCGCGCGATTGGCGACCGCATCGGCCATGCCCGGATGCTTCTTCAGCGCGCGCTCGTAAGCCTCGATGGCGGCATCGTACTGTCCCTGGCGCGCCAGCGCGTTGCCGAGGTTGTACCAGCCGGCATCGGTATCGATGCCCTCGAACTGCTGCTGCGCGGCCTTGAAATCGCCCTTGCGGTACGCATCCACTCCGGTGGACAGGCGTTGCTGGTCGAGCTGGTCGGCGCGTTGCCACCACGTGCCTTCGGCGGCGTGCGCGGGCATCGGCATCGCCATCGGCAGTGCCGCGACCATCACCAGCACCGCCAGCGCGCCGCGTCGGCGGAACGCGAACAGCGCCAGCAGCATCAGCGGCGGCAGCAGCCAGAAGCCTTCATCGCGCCAGGTGCGGCCCTGCCCTTCACGGCTGTCATCGGCACTGACGCGCGGGGTCAACACGTCGAGCGCGGCCAGGTCCTTGTCATCGCTGGCCACGCGCGCATAGCGACCGCCACCGCGGCTGGCGACGCTGCGCAGCGAGCCCTCCTCCAGACGCGCCGGCACGATCTGCCCCTCGCCGTTGCGATAGGCCGCGCCCTGCGGCGTACCCAGCCCGAGCACGGAGACCACGAAGCCCTGCGCGCGTGCTGCGGCTGCCGCCTGTTCGGCATCGGCATCGGCGCGGTCGGTGAGCAGCAGGATGTCGCCGCCGCGTGCGCCGGACTGCTGCAGCAACTTGACCGCTGTTTCCAGCGCGCGGTCGGCACGCTGGCCATCGCGGGGCATCACATCGGGTGCCAGCGCATCCAGGTACAGCGCGACATTGGCCATGTCGTCGGTCAACGGCGCCACAGCATAGGCATCGTCGGCGTACACCAGCAGGGCGACTTCGCCGCCCTGGCGCTCGCGCAGCAGCGTGGCGAGCTTCGCGCGTGCCTGCAGCAGGCGCGACGGCGGCAGATCGGTCGCGGTCACCCGCGAGGACAGGTCCAGCGCGACCACCAGCGGCGACGGCGTCTGCCACAACGGCTGTGCGACCTGTCGCCATGAGGGGCCGGCCAGCGCCACGATCGCGATGGCCGTGCCCAGCAACAACAGGATCAGCCCACCCCAGGCGCGACGGTCGCGGCCTACCAGCAGATGGCGCAGCAGATGCGCATCCACGGTCTGGCGCCACACATTGGCGCGACGCCGGCGCAGCCACCAGATCGCCACCAGCAGCGGCAGCACGAGCAGCCCCCACAACGCATCGGGGCGGATGAAATGCAGGGCGTTCCAGCTTGCGGTCATGTCCAGCGCCTCGGCAACAGCCACGCCAGGCCGGCCAGCAGCAGTGCCAACGCCAGCGGCAGGGCGTAACGCTCGATCCGCGGCCGCACTGCCGGGCCGGCCGATTTTACCGGCTCCAGACGTTCCAGCTCGGCGTAGATGCCGGCCAGCTCATCGGTATTGCGCGCCCGGAAAGAGCGGCCGCCGGTGAGCTCGGCGATCTTGTTCAACGTGGCTTCGTCGACCGGATCTTCGCCGGGCGCGATCTGCACGCCGAACAGGCTGATGCCGCCGTCGCCGCCAAAGGCCACGGTGTAGACGCGGACCCCTTCGGCCTGGGCCAGTTCGGCCGCACGCAGCGGTTCGAGCACGCCGGCGTTGCTGACGCCATCGGTCAGCAGGATCAGCACGCGCTGGCCTTCGGGTTGTTCGCGCAGGCGCTTGACCGCCAGCGCGATCGCGTCGCCGATCGCGGTCTCGCGCCCGGCCAGGCCGACCACGCTGTCGCGCAGCTGATCGCGCACGCTGGTGAGGTCGGCGGTCAACGGGGTCAACGTGTAGGCGCGCTCGCCGAAGATCAGCAGGCCGACGCGATCACCGACGCGGCGATCCAGGAAGTCGGCAAGCACGGCCTTGGCCGCGGTCAGTCGCTCGACCACCTGGTTGCCGAGCATCATGTCCGCCTCGCTCATGCTGCCGGAGACGTCCACCGCGAGCATCATCTGGCGGCCCTGCTGCGGCGGTGTCACCGCGTCACCGAGCTGCTGCGGTCGCGCAGCCGCCACGCACAGGCAGGCCCACGCCAGCCACAGCAGCGCGCGGCCCAGGCGTGGGCCCGCACCGCCCGCGGCAGCGCCCAGCGACTGCAGTTGATCGGCCGCGTAGGGCACGCGCAGTGCGGCGCCCGCGCCGGGCCGTGACGGCCACCAGCGCATCAGGATCGGCAAGGGCAGCGCCAGCAGCATCCACGGCCAGGCCAGGCTGTCGAGCCAGCTCAACCACGTCGGCAGGGTGATCGCGATCATCGGCGCCGCTCCGTGAGCAGCGACAGATAACGGCGGCGCGCAAGGACGCGTAGACGCTGCACCGCTTCGGCGTCGGCACGTGGGCGGTAGCTGCCGTCGAGCAGCAGCGCGCCATCGCCATCGGAGAAAGCCCGGCTGTTCTTCTCATCCAGAAAGGCCAGCCATTCACTGCCCTGCAGCCGTTCGGCGCCGGGCTGATGCTGGCGCGCCGCGCGGCGCAGCAGGTCGGCGATCGCCGCGATCTCGGCGACCGGCGAGCCGGCCTGGGCCACCTGGGCATCGAACAGCGCCAGCCAGCGCTGGCGCGTACGCCGCCGACGCCACTGCCAGGCCCAGATCGCGGCCACCACCAGCGCCAGGGCCGCAAACACCAGCCACCAGCCGGGCGCCGGCGGCCACCACGGCGGTGAGGGCGGCAACTGCACATCGCGCAGCGGCAGCGAGGCGGCGGCGCTCATGCCACCACCGCGGTCGGCAGCGGACTCAACCAGCTGTCGCTGGCGTCGTCGGTGGCCACCACATGCACCTGGATGCGGCGCGCGGCCAGGCTGTTCTGCAGCGTTTCCAGCGGCGCCACGAACCGCTCGCGCCAATGCTCGCGCACCGCAGTGCTGCCCAGATCGAGCAGCACGCGACGGCCCTGCGAGAGAAACGGCAGCGCGTCGGCCGGGGGCGCCAGTTCAAGCGGATCGACCAGCAGCATCACCACCACTTCGTGGTGCATGGCCAGCGCGGCCCAGCGCGCACTGCCGATCGTGGCCGCACGCGCCGGGTCGGCCAGCACCACCACGCGCGCACCGGGGCGCAGCAGACGTGCGGCCTGCTCCAGCGCGCGGTCCAGCCCGGCATCCTCGGCGGGCGGTTCGGCGTACCAGCGGGTCAGCGCATCGAGCACGCGCAACACGCCGCGGGTGCCACCGGCCGGTGCGATCGGCGGCTCCTGGGTGCTGCCGCGCACGGCGGCAAGGCGGTCACCCTGGCGCTGCGCGAGCCACGCCGCGACCGCGCCGACCCGCGCGGCCTGTACGGATTTGAAGCGGACCCGGGTGCCGAAATACAGCACCGGGTCGGTATCGGCGACCAGCAGCGTCAACCGCTCGCGTTCGGCCTGGAACAGTTTGGTATGCGCGCGTCCGGTGCGGGCGGTCACACGCCAGTCGATATGCCGCGCGTCATCGCCGGGCACGTAGTCGCGGGACTCGGCGTACTCCATGCCGCGTCCGCGTGCGGGCGACGGCGCACTGCCGGCATGACCCAGCCGGCCACGCCGCGCCGGCGGCGCGCGGTGCGCACTGCGGCGCAACGCCACCAGCTCGGCCAGACTCGGCCGCAGGCCATCGCCCTCCAGCGGCGTGGCGCTCTGCGCGGGGGTGTCCATCGCGCTCAGGGCGCCGGCACGCGGGCCAGCAGCTCGGCGACCAGGCGTTCGCCATCCCAGCCTTCGGCGGTGGCTTCATAGCTGGGCAGCACGCGATGGCGCAGCACATCCGGCGCGACGTTGCGCACATCCTCCGGGGTGACGAAGTCGCGCCCGGCCAGCCAGGCGCGCGCCCGCGCACAGCGCTCCAGCGCGATCGAGCCACGCGGGCTGGCGCCCCAGGCGATGCGCCGCGCCAGCGCCGGGTCGTAGCGCGCGGCATCGCGCGAGGCCAGCACGATTTCGATGAGGTAGCGTTCCAGCGCCGGGGCGACATGCAGCGACAGGACCGCCTTGCGGGCGGCGAACACATCGCTCAGCGGCATGCGCACCGGCGCGGCGGCCGGGGTGGACAGCGCTTCACGGGCGCGCTCGCGGGCCAGTCGCAGGATTTCGGTTTCGGCTTCCGAATCGGGGTAGCCGATCCGCACATGCATCAGGAAACGGTCCAGCTGCGCTTCCGGCAGCGGGAAAGTGCCTTCCTGCTCGATCGGATTCTGCGTGGCCATCACCAGGAACAGCGAGGGCAGCGGATAGGTATGGCGGCCAACCGTCACCTGGCGCTCGCCCATCGCTTCGAGCAGGGCCGACTGCACCTTGGCCGGCGCACGATTGATTTCGTCGGCGAGCAGGATCGGATGGAAGATCGGACCGGGCACGAATTCGAACCGCCCTTCCTGCGGGCGCCAGATCTCGGTGCCGGTCAGGTCGGCCGGCAGCAGGTCCGGGGTGAACTGCACGCGCGAGAAATCCGCATCCAGCCGGGCGGCCAGCGCGCGGATCGCGGTGGTCTTGGCCAGGCCGGGGGCGCCCTCGACCAGCAGGTGGCCATCGGCCAGCAGCGCGGTCAGCAGGCGCTCGACGAGCGCACTCTGGCCGACGATCTCGGATGACAGGCCGTCGCGCAGCGCGCGGAAGGCATCGTGCAGGCGGTCGTGCTCCACCGGAGCGGGCGTCGGGGTATCGGGCATGGGGGGCGGCAGATTCATGGCATCCATGTGACCTCCACGGTGGGCAGAGGTTCCATCACCATGATGGCAGGACAGTGGCGGTTACGACATCAAGATTGGCTGAACGCAGAAAGGGCCGCACAGGGCGGCCCTTTCCTCATTGCAGCAGCGGTGCGGCTCAGTTGACGGCCGGATTGGCCTTGGCCACGCGCAGCACCTTCGGCGTCACGAACACCAGCAGTTCGGCCTTGTCCTTGTTGCGGCTGCGCTTCTTGAACAGATTGCCCAGGAACGGCACGTCGCCCAGGAACGGCACCTTGTTGATGCTGGTGCGGTCGGTGAATTCGTACACGCCACCGATCACCACGGTCTGGCCATCGTCCACCAGCACCGCGGTATTCACTTCGCGGCGGTTGATGGTCGGCACCTGGCCGTAGCCTTCCAGCAGGATGTACTGCTCCACTTCATCCTTCTTGACCGACATGTTGAGGAACACACGGTTGTCGTTGGTGATGGTCGGGGTGACCTTCAGCTCCAGCACCACCTCCTTGAACTGGACGTTGGGCTGGGCAGCGGCACCGGCCGCACCACCACCGCTGATGGTGACGTAGCCGATTTCCTTACCCTGCTTGATCACCGCTTCGCGCTGGTTGGTGGTCACCACGCGCGGGTTGGAGATCACTTCGCCGCGCGATTCGGCCTGCATGGCCGACAGTTCCACGTCCAGCAGGTAACCGGCATTGAGGATCGACAGCGCCAGCGAACCGGGGTTGTTGATCGCGGCCACCGGCAGGTTCCAGTTCAGGCCTTCGGCGAACTTGGTCCCACCGCGGACCGGGATCGCACCGGTGCGGCCACCGGCCACCCACTCATTGATCGCTTTCTGGTACTCGAGGTCCTTGGTGCCGCGATCGGTGATGTTGGCGTGGTTCTGATTGGTGTTGGCGCCGAAGAACACGTCCTGGCGGCTGCCGCTGATGCCGAACTTGGCACCGAGCTCACGCGCGAACGTATCGGTGGCGATCACGATCCGGCTTTCGATCAGCACCTGGTCGACCGGACGGTCGATCACGCTGATCAGCTCACGCATCCGCGCGATCTTCTTCGGGATGTCGCTGATCATCAGCGTATTGGTGCGCTCGTCGGCCACGATGCGACCGCGCGAGGACAGGAACCCGCTGTCTTCCTGCGAGCTGCCGCCGCCACCGCCACCGCTGCTGCCGCCTATGCCCTTGGCTTCGGTCAGCGCTTTGAAGATCGCCGCGGCGTTGTGGTAGTTGATCTGCACGTAATCGGTGACCAGATCCTCGCGGTTCTCGATCGCGATGCGTGCGTCTTCCTTGTCCTGCTCGAACTTGGCCAGCTCCGGCTGCGGCGCCACCCAGATCACGCCGCCATCGCGGCGCTTGTCCAGGCCCTTGGCGCGCAGCACGATGTCCAGCGCCTGGTCCCACGGCACGTTGATCAGGCGCAGGGTCACGTTGCCCTGCACGCTGTCGGAGGCGACCACGTTGAGGTTGGACTCCTCGGCGACCAGCTGCAGCACGGTACGGACCGGCACATCCTGGAAGTTGAAGGTCACCGGCTTGCCGCTGTAGCCGCGCTGGCCGAGTGCCGCCGCCGCCTGGCTCACACTGGTCGCGGTGATCGCACCGGCGGCCGGGGCCGCCTGGCGCGGGCTGATCTCGACCACGTATTCGTTGCCGCTCTGATACGCCAGCGACTCGAAGGCGGTATTGGTGTTGAGCACCAGCTGGGTGCCACCGCCATAGGGCTTGGGATCGATGCGCTGCACCGGCGTGGCGAAGTCGGTCACGTTGATCGACTTCTGCAGGCTTTCCGGCAGGCGCGCGTTGCCCACGTCGATGACGACGCTGTTGCCCTGGCTGCGCAGGTCCGGGCTGGCGCCCTGGCCGTCGAACTGCAGGATGAGCCGGCCGGCGCCATCGTCGCCGCGCTTGAAGTCGATCTTGGACACCGACAGCGAGGCCGGTGCGGTCGCCGGCGCGGTGGTGGCCGCCGGTTTGGGCACGGCGCCGCTGGGCGTGGCCG
Source organism: Stenotrophomonas sp. TWI700 (assembly GCF_039673645.1). Taxonomy (NCBI): domain Bacteria; kingdom Pseudomonadati; phylum Pseudomonadota; class Gammaproteobacteria; order Lysobacterales; family Lysobacteraceae; genus Stenotrophomonas; species Stenotrophomonas sp. TWI700. Next base: position 48,785 of record NZ_JBDJMB010000011.1, read on the forward strand.
CCATCAGCGTGCCGTTGGCCACCATGAGCGCGACTCCCAGCGCGCACAGGTGGAACAACTTCTGGCGCCGGACGGAACGCAGCCGCAGGGCGTTGGAAAAGGTCATCGTGCTATCCCCATAATCATTCATTGATCTTCAAGCGCGAGCGTTGCCGGCCGTTCCAGCCAGCCACCCGCGCCATCCGGCACCAGTTCAATCAGCTCAATCCGGTCCTCGAAGACCCCGGTCACCCGCCCGTCGCTCTGCCCCAGATAGACGCCCGGACGCACCCGATAGGTGACCTTGTCCGGCGCCATCACCAGCGCGACGAGCCCGCCCCCACGGCCGATCGAACCCACCATGTCCAGGCTGTCCAGCGGGAAATCTTCCAGCGGCTCCTTGCGGCGGTTCGGATCCGGACGCAGCCCCGATCCCCCTTGCGGATTGGTCCAGGCGTCGGTGAACGGGTCGCGCATCCCCTGCGCGGAATATTCAAACGTCTCGAACTGCTGCATCACCGGCAGCGGTTCGAGCGGCGGTGCCGGGCGTGCACGCACGTCGGCCACCCACTTCTCCAGGTTCGGCGCATCGCCGGGCGTGCTGGTCACGCCGCGGGCGCAACCGGCCAGCAGCAGCACCATCAACAGGCCGCATACCCGTGCGGTCGAGGTCAGGCGGCTCATTTCCGGCCTCCCTTCTTCGCCGCTTTTTCCTTCTCGGCGGCAGCCTTCTCCTGGGCTTCCATCTCCACGTCATCCAGGTAACGGTAGGTCTTGACCGTTCCGGACAACTCCAGCGCACCGCTGCGGGCGGTGATGCCGGTCTTGGGATCCTTCGGCTTCAGGTTGATGTCGTGCATGGTCAGGATGACCACGCGCGGCAGCGAGGCCACGCCGCTGACGAACGCGCCGAACTGGTGGTAACTGCCCACCATGCGCAGGGCGATCGGCTTCTCGGCGTAGAACTCCTTGGGCTGCTCGGCACCGGGCTGGAACAGCTCGTTGGACAGGCCGCTGGACAACGCGGTCTGCGAGATGTCGATGATCAGGTCCGGCATCTCGGTCTTGCTGGGCAGCTGGCGCAGCATCTGCTGCAGCACCTGCTCCATCTGGGTCAGCTGCTGCTTGAGCGGCTCGAGGTTGACCGCGCGGCCCTGTTCCTTCTCGAACTCGGCACGCAACTGGGTCTCGCGGCTTTCCAGCGAGGCCAGCTCATCGCGCTTGCCGCTGATCAGCAGGAACCAGGCCATGATCATGATGAACAGCGCCAGCAGCACGCAGAACACGACCTTGGCCTTCTGCGGCCAGTTGCCGATGTTGTTGAAGTCCAGCTCTTTGAGATTGATCTTCTGGCTCATGCGGCGGCCCCCTTCTGGGCCGGGGCCGGCGCCGCCGGTTGTGCAGGTTGCGCGGAGGGCGTGGACGGCACGATGCGGCTGCTGCCGGTCGGCTTGGCCGGATCGGCGGCATCGGGCGAGACCGGCGCGGCCGGTGCGTCGGCCGGTGCCGGCGACAGCGGGGCGACCGGTGCCACCGGGGTCGCACCCGGCGGGGCGGGATCGGCGGTCGGCTCGATCACGCTGCCATCGGCGGCCAGCTCGGTGACGCTGCTCTGGGCCGGCAGATTGACCTTGACCACGAACATGTACGGCAGCGACTTGATGTCCATCACCGGACCGCTGGCGGCCCCGGCCTTGTCACGCTCCGGCGCCTTGGCCTCGATGATCGACAGCTCCGGGTTGGTCATCCAGCCCGAGCTTTCCAGGTTGCGCATGTAGGCACTGACGCGCGCATTGGACTGGGTACGACCTTCCAGGGTCAGCACGTCGCCCTCCTGCTTGAGCGTGGTCAGCACCACCCCGTCCGGGATGGTCCGCACCAGCGCATCGAACAGATGCACCATCTGCGAGCGCTTGGCCTGCAGTTCCTCGATCACGGCCTTGCGCGCCAGCAGGCGATCCTTCTGGCGGTCCAGGCGCTCGATCTCCTTGTTCTGCTCCTTGACCTTGTCGATCTCGGCCTGCAGGAAGGTATTGCGATCACCCTGTCCGCTGACCTGGCGGTCGTAGTAGAACCAGATCAACAGCGACAGCAGCAGGCCGCCGATGGCGGCCGCACCGAGCATGGCGTAGAAGTCGCGCTGGCGTTGCTTGCGCCGCTCGGCGCGCCAGGGCAATAAATTGATGCGCGCCATCAGTCAAAGCTCCTCAGGGCCAGACCAGTGGCGATCATCAGCGCCGGGGCATCCTGGGCCAGGGCGTGTGCCTGCACCTTCGGGCCCAGCGTCATCTGTGCCAGCGGGTTGGCCACCACGGTAGCCACGCCCAGCTGCTCTTCCACCATGTCCGGCAGGCCGGTCAGGGCCGCGCAACCGCCGGCGAGCACGATGTGGTCGACCCGGTTGAACTCGCTGCCCGCATAGAAGAACTGCAGCAGGCGGCTGATCTGCTGGACCGTGGCCTCCTTGAACGGCTCCAGCACTTCCATCTCGTAGCTTTCCGGCAGTCCGCCCTGGCGCTTGGCCAGGCCGGCCTCTTCGTAGGTCAGCCCGTAACGGCGCATCACTTCGTCGGTCAGCTGCTTGCCGCCGAACACCTGTTCGCGGCTGTACAGGCTGCGCCCGCCGCGCAGGACGTTCAGGGTGGTCATGGTGGCGCCGATGTCCACCAGCGCGACCACGCCATCACTGGCCACCGGCAGCTCGCTGGCCACCAGGGCGAAGGCGTTCTCGACCGCGAAGGCCTCCACGTCCATCACCCGCGCCACCAGCCCGCCCAGCTCCAGCGCCGACTGGCGCAGCTCGACGTTCTCCGAGCGCGAGGCGGCCAACAGCACCTGGACCATTTCCGGATTGTTCGGAATCGCACCCAGCACTTCGAAATCGAGGTTCACTTCCTCGATCGGGTACGGGATGTAATTGACCGCCTCGAGCTCGACCTGGGCTTCCATGTCGTTCTCGTCCAGATCGGCGGGCATCGGGATCAGCTTGGTGATCACGGCCGAGCCGGCCACGGCGGCGGCGGCATGCCGTGCCTTGGTTCCGGAGCGGTTCACGGCGCGTCGAATGGCCTCCCCGACCGCTTCGACCTCCACGATGTTCTTCTCCACCACCGCATTCGGCGGAAGTGGTTCCACGGCGTAATGTTCCACGCGGAAACGATTGCCGCTGCGGGATAGCTGCAACAGCTTTACTGCAGTCGAGCTGATATCGACGCCGATAAGAGGCGACTGGCTTTTTGGGATAAGCCCCACGGTTTCTCCCCTGCCGATGGGCACTTGGACGCAGAACCTGCGACCGCGCATTAATAACGTTTTTTTTGCAAATCGCAACCGTCAAGCTGTAAAACGAGCACCAGTGCTCGTTTCACGCGTCCCCAGACGGTGATCGACTGCTCTCCCCAGGAACAACCCCAGCCGTTCCCTTGCGTAATCTATACTCTGCGACCACGAAATTCGCAATCGGAATCTGTCACTGATGACACGTCTTCGCCGTTGGCTGCGCTGGATGCTGGTCGCGTTCCTGGTCCTGGCATTGATCGGCGCCGCGGTTGCCGGTGGCCTGTATTACGCCGTCTCCTCCAAGCTCCCGGACGTGCAGACCCTGCGCGACGTGGAGATGCAGGAGCCCATGTACGTCTATGCCAGCGATGGCAAGCTGATGGCGGTGTTCGGCGAGACCCGGCGCACCCCCATCACCATGAAGGACGTCCCCGAGCGCCTCAAGCAGGCCTTCCTGGCCACCGAGGACGCGCGCTTCTACGAGCACGGCGGCGTGGACTACAAGGGCATCGGCCGCGCGGTCTGGCTGCTGGCCACCACCAACGACAAGCGCGTGCCCGGTGGTTCGACCATCACCCAGCAGGTCGCCCGCCAGTTCTTCCTGAGCTCGGAGTACAGCTACACCCGCAAGCTGGCCGAGATCCTGCTGGCACGCAAGATCGAGAGCGAGCTGAGCAAGGACGAGATCTTCGAGCTGTACCTCAACAAGAGCTTCTTCGGCAACCGCGCCTATGGCGTGGCCGCCGCGGCCGAGTTCTATTACGGCAAGAAGCTGGGCGAGCTGGACCTGGACGAGATGGCCTCGCTGGCCGGCATCCCCAAGTTCCCGTCCTCCGGCAACCCGATCAGCAACCCCGAGCGTGCCCGCGAGCGCCGCGACTACTATGTGCTGCAGCGCATGGCCAGCCTGGGCTTCGTCTCCCAGGCCGAGGCCGACGCGGCCAAGGCCGTGCCGATGCACGCCACCGCGCATGAGCCGCCGCTGCAGGTGGAAGCCCCCTACGTGGCCGAGCTGGTCCGCCAGGAAATGATCGCCCGCTTCGGCGGCGACGTGGTCAACAAGGGCTACCACGTGACCACCACGATCAACGCCGAGCTGCAGACCGCGGCCAACCTGTCGGTGCGCGATGGCCTGCTGGCCTACGATCACCGCCACGGCTGGCACGGCGTGGAGCAGCACGTGGAGGTCCCGGCCGACGCCGATGCCGCCGCGCTGGCCACCAAGCTGTCCGGCATTCCCGCACAGACCGGCCTGCTGCCGGCGATCGTGGCGGCGACCGCCGCCGATGGCAGCGCGACCGTGGTGCTGGGCAACCGCAGCGAAGTGGTGCTGCCCGCCAGCGCCGCCCGCTGGACCAACAAGACCCCAGCCAAGCTGGTGACCCGCGGCGATATCGTGCGCGTGCGGGCCGGCGAGAAGGACGGTGAGTGGCTGCTCGACCAGATCCCGCGCGGCCAGGCCGCCCTGGTTTCGCTGGACGCGGAAAACGGCGCGTTGAAGGCGCTGGTCGGCGGCTTCAGCTTCTCCGGCAACAAGTTCAATCGCGCCACCCAGGCCCGCCGCCAGCCGGGCTCGAGCTTCAAGCCGTTCATCTATGCGGCCGCCTTCGACAAGGGCTTCAACCCGGCCTCGATCGTGCTCGACGCCCCGGTCGTGTTCCGCGACCGCCGCGGCAAGACCTGGTCGCCGCAGAACGACGGGGGCGGCTTCCGTGGCCCGATGCGCCTGCGTGAAGCGCTGGTGCAGTCGCGCAACCTGGTCTCGGTGCGCCTGCTCGATGGCATGGGCGTGGATTACGCGCGCAAGTACATCAGCGAGTTCGGCTTCGCCGAGGCCGAGCTGCCGCCGAACCTGTCGATGTCGCTGGGCACCGCCTCGCTGACCCCGCTCTCGGTGGCGCGCGGCTATGCCGTGTTCGCCAACGGCGGCTCGCGCGTGGACACCTGGCTGATCGACCGGGTCGTCGACCGCGACGGCGTGGAAGTGTTCAAGGAAAACCCGGCCGTGGCCTGCCGCGACTGCGCCGGCACCAGTGGCGTGCCGGTCAGCCAGGTCGTGGACGGCTTCAACTTCGGCGCCGCGCCCGCAGCCAACGCTGCACCGGCCAAGCCGCAGCAGGCGGCCGCCACGGCTGCCGTGGAAGCCCCGGCCCCGGTCAACCCGGATGCCAAGGTCGCCCCGCGCGCGATCGATGCCCGCACCGCATACCAGCTCAACTCGATGATGCGCGACGTGGTCCAGCGCGGTACCGGTACCGCGGCCAAGGTGCTCGGACGCGAAGACGTGGGCGGCAAGACCGGCTCGACCAACGACCACCGCGATGCCTGGTTCTCCGGTTTCGGTGGCCCGTACGCGACCACCGTGTGGGTGGGCCGCGACGACTTCCGTTCGCTCGGCTACCGCGAGTATGGCGGCCGCGCCGCCCTGCCGATCTGGATCGAGTACATGCGCGCCGCGCTGAAGGACACCCCGATCGCGCAGAACGAGCCGCCGTCGGGCATGGTCCAGGCCACGCTCAACGGCGCGACCGAGTGGGTCAAGGTGGAGGACATGGAGAAGCTGGAGGAGTACGACTTCAACAGCCACACCCCGCAGGCCGACGACGCCGCGTTCGATATCTTCTGACCGCATGCGCCGGGTACGCCCGGCGCCGCGATGGAACACTGGCCGGGCACTGCCCGGCCTTTTTTTGTTCGCTCCCCCTTCGTATCGTCCGCCCCATCGCCCCGGCAGAGCTACCCCATGGGTGGCTGCACGCAATCCCTGATCGCAGGGTAGAGCCACCCCATGGGTGGCTGCACGCATCCCTGATCGCAGGCACAGCCACGCATGGCGAGGCTCTACCCGTCTGTCACATCGCCGGTGTACATTGCCGTGCAGGTCGCCAAGGAGTTCCGGTCATGCATCGAGCCCGCCAGCATGCAGCCACGCAGACCCGGGAGCGCCGCCACCAGCTGGCGCACGAGGCCGCCCGCCTGATGGCCGAGGGCGGCATCCGCGACTACCACCAGGCCAAGCTCAAGGCGGCCACCCGGCTCGGCATCCACGACGATGCCTCCCTGCCCCGCAACACCGAGATCGAAGACGCGCTGCGCGAGTACCAGCGGCTGTTTGCCGGTGCCGACCATGGCGCGCAGCTGCGCCTGCGCCGTGAAGCGGCCCTGCGTGCGATGGACTTCCTGCAGGCCTTCTCGCCGCGGCTGTGCGGCCCGGTGCTCGATGGCACCGCCGACGCCAACAGCCCCGTGCAGCTGCAGGTGCACAGCGACGACGCCGATGCGGTGCAGCGCCATCTCGACGAACACGGCATTCCGGCCGAATCGCGCACGCGGCGGCTGCGGCTGGACCGCGAGCGCACCCTGGACGCCCCGGTGTGGGTGTTCAGCGCCGAGGAGCTGACCTTCGACATCGCCGTGCTGCCTTACGACGGCCTGCGCCAGCCACCGCTGTCGGCCATCGATGAGAAGCCGATGCGGCGCGCGTCGGCCGCGCAGGTGCGTGAGCTGCTGGCCGAGAGCGAGATCGAAGGCTATCTGGGCAGCCGCTGAGTCCACCGCGCGTTTGACGCCGCTCAGCGATCACCGAACGGCGCGAGGAACGCCTCGATGGCGGCCACCAGTGCCAGCGGCGTTTCGTTCATGGGGTAGTGCCCTGCGTTGCCGATCACCTCCACGGACGCGTGCGCGTAGCGGCGCAGGTAGGTCCGTTCCATCAGCGCGCGATGGAAGACCGGATCGTGCTCGCCGACCAGCACCTTCACCGGGTGCCGGCCGACGATCTCCGTGCTGAAGTCGGTGTCGGCCCATGCCGTGAAATAGGCTGCGAAGGCCTCCGGGGAGGCGTGCGCCATCGAGTACCGCGTCTTCCAGTCCAGCCACGTGTCGGGAAGTCGTCCGCCGGTGCTGCGATCAATGATTCCGCGCCGGATGCCGGCGCTCCCGGCGGCCGCTTCCAGCAGTTGCCGCGTTGCTGAATCGTAGGCGATGCCGCCACAAGGCACGGGCGCGACGGCGACCAGCGCGCGCACGCGATCCGGGGCGAGGACCGCGATCCGCTCGATGGCCATGCCGCCCATCGAATGCCCGACCAGGCTGAAGGTCTCGATGCCCAGCGAGTCGGCCAGGGTCAGCGCGTCGTTGGCGATCTCGTCGATCGTGTAATCACCGCGTGCGTCGCGCATGCCGCCGTAGCCGCGGCAGTCCATGAAGACGTAGCTGAACACCTCATCGGACAGCCACGGCTCGATCGGTTCGAACGCATGCGCGTCGCCGAACCAGCCGTGCAGGACCAGGACGGGATGGGCGCCGGTGCCGACGCGGTGAAAGGTAGTGGCCATGGCTGCACCGTGCGGGTGTGGGGTTGGGCCGCGATGTTAGGGCGGCGGCGCGTGGCCCGCCGTCGATAGCAGGCCGATGGCGATAGAATCCGGGCCATGCGCAATACCCTGCTCGATCCCTTTGAAGACCTGCCGCGCGCCGTGGTGGTCACCGCCAACGACTACGCCGCCGGATCCGTCTTCCCCGACCACGCGCATCGGCGCGGTCAGTTCGCGTTTGCCTCGCGCGGCACGATCAGCCTCACCACGCCCGAGGGACACTGGCTGGTGCCACCGCAGCGTGCGTGCTGGGTGCCCGCAGGCGTCGCCCACGCCATGGCGATGCGTGGCCCGGTCACGATGCTCAATGTGTTCGTGGCGGCGGAAGAAGTGGCGGCCGCCCGGTTGCCAGCGCGCTGCGGCGTACATGCCGTATCGGCGTTGCTGCGGCACCTGATGGACGATGCGGTCGACCTGCCGGCGTTGTACGACCTGGACGGTCGTGCCGGCCGGCTGATGCAGTTGCTGGTCGCAGAGATCGCGGTGATGCCACGCCTGTCACTGCATGCGCCGCTGCCCCGCGACCCACGCCTTGCGCGTGCCTGCCAGCAGGTGTCCGATGCGCCCTCGATCGCCTCCACACTCGATGCGGTCGCCGCCGAGGCGGGCATGAGCCGACGCACGTTCACCCGCCAGTTCCGCGCGGACACCGGGGTGGGGTTTGCCGAATGGCGCCAGCAGGTCTGCCTGCTCGCCGCGATCGAACGCCTGGGTGCCGGGCAGCCGGTCACCCGGGTGGCTCTGGACCTCGGATACACCAGCCCGAGCGCGTTTTCGTCGGCGTTCCGGCGTGCACTGGGGGAATCGCCCAGCCGCTATGTTGAAGCACGCTGAGAGCCGCCGGACGACGTAGAAACCGCACGGCCAAGCGGTAAGGCCGGTTGCCCGCGCAGGGAGGGACAGGCAAAAAAACGCCCCGCGATGCGGGGCGTTTTCATCACGAACTGCCGGAGCGATCAGCCCTGGTAGTCGCGCACGTCGCTGCCGGTGTAGACCTGGCGCGGACGGCCGATCTTCATTTCCGGATCGACCTGCTGTTCCAGCCAATGTGCCACCCAGCCGGAGGTGCGGCCCAGGGCGAACATGACGGTGAACATTTCGGTCGGGATCTGCAGCGCCTTGTAGATGATGCCGCTGTAGAAATCGACGTTCGGGTACAGCTTGCGGGCGACGAAGTAGTCGTCCTGCAGCGCGGCCTGCTCCAGCTTGACGGCGACGTCCAGCAGCGGATCCTGCACGCCCAGCTGCTTGAGCACCTTGCCGGTCATCTCACCGATGACCTTGGCGCGCGGGTCGAAGTTCTTGTACACGCGGTGGCCGAAGCCCATCAGGCGGAAGCCGGAGGTCTTGTCCTTGGCCTTGAGCACGGCGGACTCGACGTTGTCGGCCGAACCGATCTCTTCCAGCATCTTCAGCACGGCTTCGTTGGCACCGCCGTGGGCCGGACCCCACAGCGCGGTGACGCCAGCGGCGACCGACGCATACGGGTTGGCACCGGTCGAACCGACCAGGCGCACGGTCGAGGTCGAGGCGTTCTGCTCGTGATCGGCGTGCAGGATGAACAGCAGATCCAGCGCCTTGACCACGTCCTGGTTCAGCTCGTACTGGCCATCGGCGGACTCGAAGGTCTGCTTCAGGAAGCGGCTGACGTAATCCAGCGAGGTGTCCGGCTTGTTGGCCGGCAGGCCCTTGCCGTGGCGGTAGATCAGGGCCGACAGGGTCGGCACCTTGGCGATCAGACGCACCGCGGCGTGGCGACGCTGTTCGGCGTCGGACAGGTCCAGCGAGGCGTGGTAGATACCCGACAGCTGCGCGATGGCGGCGGTCAGGATGGCCATCGGATGGGCATCCTTGGCGAAGCTGCCGATCAGCGTGTTGATCGACGGATCCACATCGGCTTCGGCCGCCAGCTCGTCGGTGAAGGCCTTCAGCTGCTCGGCGCTCGGACGCTCGCCGTTGATCAGCAGGTAGGCCACTTCGACGTAGCTCGACTTTTCCGAGAGCTGCTCGATGGGATAGCCGCGATACAGCAGCACGCCCTTGTCACCGTCGATGTAGGTGATGGCGGACTTGCAGCTGGCGGTGGCGGTGAAGCCGGAGTCGTACGTGAAGAGACCGGTTTCCTTGGTCAGCTTCGAGATATCGACGCAATCGTTGCCGAGCGTGGGTTTGATGACTGGCAGAACAACCGACGTGTCGCCGGCGTTGAGCGTGACCTGATCAAGATCGGACACTGTGTGCGCTCCTCGAGGGAAGGCGCCCGCCCAAGCGCATGGGTCAGGCACGTGAAGGAAGTCCACGATCGTTATCGTGGATCCCGCCATTATCGCACAGCAACATTTTCGACGCCCTAGGACGGAAGTCGTAGACGCAGGTTCCGGATCGCGCGGAAGGCGTCATCCCAGCGCGCACAAGGGCTGGCGCGGCGTCACGGACACAGCGTTCCGTCGGCGGGGCATGTGGGCCTCACCTGGCGTTCAGTAATCCGGAAACAACAAAAAACAACGGCCGCCAAAGCGACCGTTGTTTTCAAGCAGCTGCGTCGACAGATCAGGCTGCGGTCGGCGCCGGCTTGCCGAAACGCTTCTGGAACTTGTCGATACGGCCGCTGGTGTCGATCACCTTGTGCTTGCCCGTGTAGAACGGATGCGAAGCCGAGGAGATTTCAACCTTGACGAGCGGGTACTCGTTGCCGTCTTCCCACTTGATCGTGTCCTTGGTGGACATGGTCGAACGGGTCAGGATCTTGAAATCAGAGGTAACGTCGTGGAAAACCACGTCGCGGTAAGCAGGATGAATATCGGCCTTCATGGGCGCGCACCGTAATAAGGGCTGGTGGTCAAGAGCGGCATTATAGTCCCGGCCGCCGCAAAGGGCAAGCCGGGTCCATCAACCGTGCGAAAGGTCCGCCGCAGCGGCGTCATCAGACGCCGAGTGCCGCCCTCACCTGGGTCTCGAAGCGACCCTGGTCGTAGGCCATCAGCAGCTGGGTGTTGTCCGGCTGCCCGGTCTGGCGGTTCCAGTCGACAATGGTAGCACCCCGGCTGTGCACACCGGCCAGTTCCACGTTCAGGGGACGCGATTCGACCCGCAGCGCGCCTTCCGGCTGCAGCGCCCAGGCCATCGCCAGGGCATCGGCGGCGTACCAGCGCTCGCCCCGGCTGTCTTCGGACCACAGGCGGGTCTGGCGCGAGATCAGCTCGTAGAAACGGGCCTTGTCACTGTCCGCGGCCAGCCACTGCTCCACATCGGCATGCAGCAGGCCATGGGCCACGGTGGCTTCCCAATCCGCCACTTCGATGTGCGGGAAGCCGGTGAACACGATGTGCGCCGCCTCCGGATCGAAGGCAATGTTGAACTCGGCGGCCGGGGTGATGTTGCCGTGGCAGGTCACCGCCCCGCCCATCACCAGGAAGCGCTTCACGCGCTGCGGCAGGGTCGGGTCGAGCTTCAGGGCCAGGGCCAGGTTGGTCAGCGGACCGAGTGCGACCAGGAACAGTTCGCCGGCATATTCGTGCGACAGGCGCAGGATCGCCAGCGCGGCGTGTTCGGCCTCGGCCTGGCGCTTGGCGGCCGGCAGGTTGACGTCGCCAAAGCCATCAGCGCCGTGCACATGGGCGGCATCGACCGAGGGGTGCAGCAGCGGATCGGCGGTACCGGCGTAGACCGGCACGTCTTCGCGGCCAGCCACTTCGCACAGTTTCAGGGCATTGCGGACCGTGTGGTCCAGGCCAACGTTGCCGGCGGCGATGGTCAGGCCAACGATATCGTGGCGCTCATCGGCGAAGGCCATCAACAGGGCCAGGGCATCATCGACACCCGGGTCGGTGTCGATCAACAGCGGAATCTTCTTGCTCATCGTTGCCGTCTTGATAATCGGCAAGGGACTTTCGCACCCTGCCATCACAAATACAAGGCGGTGCCCGCCCACTCCGCTTGGCGGCGCGCTATGCCGACGCGTACCGCACGGCCGTGCCGATCCAGCGCCGCACCACCTGATCGGCCACCTCAGGCGCCTCCACCAGCAACCGCTCGGCAAGCGCGTGCACGCCCGGCAGCAGATCCGCATCGCGGGCCAGGTCGGCAATGCGGAACCCGGCCAGGCCGGTCTGCCGCGTGCCCAGCAGCTCGCCGGGGCCCCGCAGCTCCAGATCCTTCTCGGCGATCAGGAAGCCATCGTTGGTCTGCCGCATCGTTTCCAGCCGCTCACGCGCCATGTTCGACAACGGCGCCTGGTACAGCAGCACGCACCGCGACACCGCCGAGCCGCGCCCTACCCGGCCGCGCAGCTGGTGCAGCTGGGCCAGGCCGAGGCGCTCGGCGTTCTCGATGATCATCAACGACGCATTCGGCACGTCCACGCCGACCTCGATGACCGTGGTGGCCACCAGCAGATCGATCTCGCCGGCCTTGAAGGCGACCATCGTGGCCAGCTTCTCGCTCGCCTTCAGCCGCCCATGTACCAGCCCCACCCGCACGTCCGGCAACAACGCCTGCAACGACTCGAACGTGGCCTGCGCCGGGGTGGCGTCCAGCTCTTCGCTTTCCTCGATCAGCGTGCAGACCCAGTACACCTGCTGGCCTTCGCGGCAGGCCACCGCGATGCGCTCGATCAGCTCCGGACGGCGATCATTGTTGAGTGCCACGGTCTGCACCGGCGTACGCCCGGGCGGCAGCTCGTCGATCGCCGAGACATCCAGATCGGCATACTCGGACATCGCCAGCGTGCGCGGAATCGGGGTCGCGGTCATCACCAGTTGGTGCGGCACGCTGCGCCCGTCCGCGCCCTTGTCGCGCAGTGCCAGCCGCTGGTGCACGCCGAAACGGTGCTGCTCATCGACGATGGCCAGTGCCAGGTCCTTGAACACCACGCTGTCCTGCATCAGCGCATGCGTCCCGACCACCACCTGGGCCTCGCCCGAGGCGACCTCGGCCAGGACCTTGGTGCGCGCCTTGCCGGTGACCTTGCCGGCCAGCCACGCCGTGCGCACGCCCAGCGGCTCCAGCCAGGCGCGCAGATTGTTCATGTGCTGCTCGGCCAGCAGTTCGGTGGGTGCGGCCAATGCGACCTGCTTGCCCCGCTCCACCGCCAGCATCGCCGCCAACGCGGCGACCACGGTCTTGCCCGAGCCGACATCGCCCTGCACCAGCCGCAGCATCGGGTGCGCCTTGGCCAGGTCCTTGCGGATCTGCTCGAACACGCGCTGCTGCGCACCGGTCAACTGGAACGGCAGGCTGTCGCGCAGCTGCGCCACCAGCACGCCCTGCCCACGCAGCGACGGCGCGTGGTGTGCCTGCAACGCCATGCGCTGGCGGCGCAGGCTCAGGTGGTGGGCCAGTAATTCCTCGATGGCCAGCCGGCGTTGCGCCGGATGCCGGCCCGCGGCCAGCGCGGCGAGATCGGCGTCCGGCGGTGGCCGGTGCACGGTCAACAGCGCACTGCGCAGCGATGGCAGGCCCAGGCCGGACAACCAGCCGGCGGGCAACAATTCCAGCGTCGATTCTTCGGGCAACCTGTCCAGCGCCAGCCCGATGAACTTCCGCATCGTCGCCGGGCCCACGCCTTCGACCGCCGGATAGACCGGATCGAGGCTGTCGCCGAGCGCATCCTCTTCATTGCCGCCCATCACCCGGTAACTGGGATGGACGATCTCCAGCCCGTGATGGCCGGGCTTGGCGGTGCCGTAGCAGCGGATCCGCGTGCCCACGGCAAACTGCGACACCTGCTGGGCGCGGAAATGGAAGAACCGCAGCACCAGCGTGCCGTACGAATCATCCTCGATCGCCACCTTGAGCACCGGCCGATAGCGGAAGCCGCGCTCGACCGCGCTCACCCGCCCCTCCACCTGGGCCGCCACCCCCGGCTGCAGCGCCGCGATGGTGGTCAGCCGGGTACGGTCCTCATAGCGCAGCGGCAGATGCAGCCACAGGTCCTGCAGCGAAGACAGGCCACGGGCGGCCAGCTTGATCGCCACCGCCGGCCCGATACCGGAGAGCATCGACAACGATGCCTCCCCGGCCGCGGCCAGCGCCGGTGCAGGAGCCCGTGACCGCGCCACGTCAGGCCTGGTCGAGCACCATCACCGCATCGACTTCGAAGTTGGCGGCCTTCGGCAGACCCGCGACTTCGATGGTGGAGCGGGCCGGGAACGGCGCCTTGAAGTAGTCCTGCATGACCGCATTGACCTTGGCGAACTCGCCCAGATCGGTCAGGTACAGGCCCAGACGGACGATCTGATCCAGCGAACCACCGGCTTCTTCGGCCACTGCCTTCAGGTTGTCGAACGCACGGCGCGCCTGCGCCTCGATATCGCCCACACCGACGATCTCACCGGTGGCCGGATCCAGCGGAATCTGGCCCGAGAAATACACGGTATTGCCCGCACGCACGGCCTGCGAATACGGACCGATGGCGGCCGGGGCCTTGGCACTGGTGATGATCTGACGGGACATGGGAGCTCCACGGTTCAAAAGGGGGAACGCGATTGTACCGCCGGAACGGGTAGCGCCACGCCATGCGTGGCTTGGCGGTGCCGGAACGGAGCGCATCCACGCATGGCGTGATCTACCGGGATGCCGTCATCCGGCCGGTCGCCGGGGCAATTATTGCCGCCGTACCGACTGCACCACCGAAAGACGCCGCAGCCTGCGCATCACTTCCGCCAGATGGTTCCGATCACGCACCTGCACGTTGAAGCACAGCACCGCCGCATTGAAATCGCGATCCAGATAATCCACGCGCTCGATGTTCGAATGGCTCTGCGCGATCGCCGCCGCCAACTGTGCCAGCACGCCGGTCCCGTTCTCGACCTCCACGATCAGCGAGGTATCGTAATCGCCCGACACCGTCGTATCCCACCCGATCGGCACCCAGCGCTCCGGCGACTTGCGCAGCTCCGCCAGGTTCGGGCAATCCAGCCGGTGCACCACGATGCCCTTGCCGGCCGTGTGGTACCCCATGATGTCGTCGCCCGGGATCGGCTGGCAGCAGTTGGCGAAGCTCACCACCCCGCGCTCGCTGCCGTTGATCAGGATCTTTTCCTGCGAATGCTTGGAATGCGCCCCGCCCCGCAGCTCCGCATACGCCATCAGTGCCTGCGCGGCCTGGTTCGGCATCCAGTTGCCCAGTGCCACCTCGGCCAGCAGCGCCTCCAGGCGCGGGTACCGGTGTTCGGCCAGGAAGGCATCCAGGCGCCCCTTCGGCAGGCGCTCCAGCGAGCTGTCCATCGCCTCCAGCGCGCGGTCCAGCATCCGGTGGCCCAGCTGCACGGCGTCCTCGTGTTCCAGCTGCTTGAGCTGGTGACGGATCGCGGTACGCGCCTTCGAACTGACCACGAACTCCAGCCACTGCGGCTTCGGCGTGGCCGAACGGGCGGTGATCACTTCCACCGTCTGCCCGCTGACCAGTTTCGTGCGCAGCGGGACCAGCTTCTTGTCGACCCGCGAGGCCACCGCCATGTTGCCCACGTCGGTATGCACCGCATACGCGAAATCGAGCGCGGTGGAATTGCGCGGCAAGGCCAGGATCTTGCCCTTGGGCGTGAACAGATAGACCTCGTCCGGGAACAGGTCCACCTTGACGTTGTCCAGGAACTCCAGCGACGAGCCCGCGGCCCGCTGCGAATCGATCAATTCCACGATCCACGCATGTGCGCGGCTCTGCGCGCTGTTGGGCGAATCGCCACCGAACTTGTACGTCCAGTGCGCCGCCACGCCGCGCTCGGCGATCAGGTCCATCTCTTCGGTGCGGATCTGCACCTCGATCGGCGAACCGTACGGCCCGAACAACACCGTATGCAGCGACTGGTAGCCGTTGGCCTTGGGGATCGCGATGAAATCGCGGAAGCGCCCATCCAGCGGTTTGAACGTGGCGTGCACCGAACCCAGCGCGTGATAGCAGTTGGGCACGTTGCGCACCACCAACCGGAACCCGAACACATCCATCACCTGATCGAAGGATTTGTTCTCGTCGCACATCTTGTTGTAGATGCTCCACGGGGTCTTGATGCGGCTGACCAGGCGGTGTTCCAGCCCTTCCTTGGCCAGGCGCTGGCTCAGCTGCACCTCCACCTGCGCCATCGCCTCGCGGCGGACCACCGGCTGGCTGCGGATGTGTTTTTCCAGGATCGCGTGGCGCCACGGGTACAGCGCCTTGAAGCCCAGGTTCTGCAGCTCGCTCTTGACCAGGCTCATGCCCAGCCGCTGCGCGATCGGGGCATAGATCTCCAGCGTCTCGCGCGCGATCCGGCCGCGGGCCTCGCGGCTCTGCGCGCCCAGCGTGCGCATGTTGTGCAGGCGGTCGGCGAGCTTGATCATGATCACGCGCAGGTCGCGCGACATCGCCAGCAGCATCTTGCGGAAGCTCTCCGCCGCCGCTTCCTGGCGATCGCGGAACTTCAGCTTGTCCAGCTTGGTGACGCCATCGACCAGCTCGGCCACGGCTTCGCCGAACTCGGCGGCCAGCTCCTCGCGGGTCAGCGGCGTGTCTTCGATGGTGTCGTGCAGGATCGCGGCGATCAACGCCTCCACGTCCAGGCCGAGCTCGGCCAGCACCTGGGCCACGGCGACCGGGTGGGTGATGTAGGGCTCGCCCGACTTGCGGGTCTGGCCGGCATGCGCGGCAGCGCCTACTTCCCAGGCGCGGCGCAGCAGCGGCAGTTGATCGGGCGGCAGATAGTGCGCTGCGCGCTCAAGCTGGAGGACATAGTCGGGTACGGCCGCGCCGGCGGGCGTGGCGACCTTGGCAGTGGGGCCTGGGTTCATGCTCAAAGACTATGCCAGCGGCGTGATATCGGCAAATCCCTGAACAGGGAGTTTCACCTGCAACAACACGCCCCGACCGCAGCCACTGGCGGCACAAACGAAACAGCCCGCCAAAAGGCGGGCTGTTCGCAGCAACAACAACGTACGCGCGAGGCGATCAGTCGTCGTTCTTGGACATGTCTTCGTCGGCGACGACTTCGGCAGCGGCCCACTCCAGTGCTTCACGCTCGGCACGCTCGCGCTCGGACTTCTCGACTTCGTCGATCAGGGCGTTGTCGATCTTGCGGGCGGCAATTTCGCGCAGCGCCAGCACGGTCGGCTTGTCTTCGGTTTCGCTGTTGTCCAGGGTGGCCTGGACGCCATTGGCCAGCTGACGGGCGCGCTTGGACGCCATCATGACCAGTTCGAAACGGTTGTTCACGACTTCCAGACAATCTTCTACGGTGATGCGGGCCATGCGGGCTCCCGGCAGCCGGTGAGGGCTGCTCAATCGAATGAGGGAAAGGGGACGGAGTGTACCCGCCAGGGCTGGACAAAATCAAGCCAACCGGCTAGCACCCCGTTTGGAATCAGTCGTTTGTGGGCGGGTCCTGGGTCAGCAGGGCCTGGATGAGGCCCGCGTGGCGGACCTTCTGGGCCTCCCGGCGCAGGCGGCTGGCCGTGAAGATGGCGCACAGTTCATCCACCGCGGTCTCGAAGACTTCGTTGACGATCACGTAGTCGAAGTCGTTGAAGTGCAGCATTTCTTCACGCGCGGCGGCCAGGCGCTGGGCGATCACCGCCTCGCTGTCCTGCCCGCGCTTGCGCATCCGGTCCTGCAGCGCCTGCTTGGACGGCGGCAGGATGAACACGGTGACCGTGCCCGGCACCAGCTGGCGGACCTGCTGGGCGCCCTGCCAGTCGATCTCCAGCAGTACGTCCTGGCCGGCCGACAGCTGCGGCTCGACCGACTGCCGCGCGGTGCCCTTCCAGTCGCCGTGCACCCAGGCATGCTCGAAGAAGTCGCCGGCGGCGATCATCGATTCGAATTCCTCGGCGCTGACAAAGTGGTAGTGCTCGCCGTTGATTTCACCCGGGCGGGTGGCGCGCGAGGTGAACGAGATCGACAGGGCGATCTGCGGGTCGCGGGCCAGGGTGGCGTTGACGATGCTGCTCTTGCCGGCGCCGGAGGGCGCGGCCACGATGTACAGGGTGCCGCGTGCAGGCGCACCGACGGGCGGGGTCTGGCTGCTCATTCGATGTTCTGCACCTGTTCGCGGATCTGGTCGATCAGCACCTTCAGCTCGACGGCGGCATTGGAGGTACGGCTGTCCACCGACTTGGAGCCCAGCGTGTTGGCCTCGCGGTTGAACTCCTGCAGCAGGAAGTCCAGGCGGCGGCCGACCGGCTCGCGCTGCGTGAAGACGCGGCGGATCTCGGCGATGTGGCTGCCCAAGCGGTCCAGCTCTTCATCCACGTCCAGCTTCTGCAGCCACATCACCAACTCCTGCTCGGCACGGCCGGGATCGACCGGGTGCGGCAGGTCGGCCAGGCGGGCGGCCAGCTTGGTGCGCTGGCCTTCGCGGATCAGCGGGATCAGGGTGGTGACCTCGGCGGCGATGCGCTCGATGCTGTCCACGCGCTCCTGGATCGCGGTGGCGAGTTTGTCGCCTTCACGCTCACGCGCGGCGACAAAGCCGTCCAGCGCGGTATCCAGCAGGGCCAAGGCTTCGGCATGCAGCGCGGCGGCATCGAC
Organism: Stenotrophomonas sp. TWI700; assembly: GCF_039673645.1. Lineage (NCBI taxonomy): Bacteria > Pseudomonadati > Pseudomonadota > Gammaproteobacteria > Lysobacterales > Lysobacteraceae > Stenotrophomonas > Stenotrophomonas sp. TWI700. The sequence continues at coordinate 66,917 of NZ_JBDJMB010000011.1, forward strand.
CGCCTCACCCTGCATCACGCCCGGCATCTGCAGCAGCTCGGTGAAACTCACCTGCAGGCTCGGGAATCCCGAGGACAACCGGGTCGCCAGCTCGCCGAGCTGGCCGAGCAGCGCATCGTTGACCACCAGGGCACCGGTGACCTCCGGCGCGCGCAGGCGCATGACCAGATCGATCTTGCCGCGGCTGCAGCGCGAAGCGACGCGCTCGCGCAGGTGCGGCTCCAACGCACGCAGTTCTTCGGGCAGGCGCACGCCGACCTCCAGGAACCGGTGGTTGACCGAGCGCAGCTCGCAGGCCAGCGTGCCCCAGCGGGTGGCGCGCTCGCCGTTGGCATAGGCGGTCATGCTTCGAATCATGCGGGTTTCCGGTGCTCTCAAAGTGCAAATGGTACCCTAGCGGTCTCCTCAGAGCCTCCTCGCCCGCCGGTCCCCGGCCCGGGCGTGGCCCCGCATCCCCCGTCTTACCGGAACTTGAGCATGACTGATTCCCGTCCCAGCGGCCGCCAGGCCGACCAGCTGCGCGAAGTGCGCATCGAGCGCGCCTTCACCCGTCACGCCGAGGGCTCGGTCCTGGTCAGCTTCGGTGAGACCCGCGTGCTGTGCACGGCCAGCGTGGAAAACCGCGTGCCGGGCTTCCTGCGTGGCAAGGGCGAAGGCTGGGTGACCGCCGAGTACGGCATGCTGCCGCGTTCGACCCACACCCGTAACGATCGCGAAGCCGCCCGCGGCAAGCAGGGGGGCCGCACGCTGGAGATCCAGCGCCTGATCGGCCGCACCCTGCGCGCCTGCATCGATCGCGGCGCGCTCGGCGAGCGCACCATCACGCTCGACTGCGATGTGCTGCAGGCCGATGGCGGCACGCGTACCGCCGCGATCACCGGCGCTTACGTGGCGCTGGTCGACGCGGTGAACTTCCTGATCAAGCGCGGCGACATCAAGCGCAACCCGATCTTCGGTGCGGTTGCCGCCGTCTCGGTCGGTATCTACCGCGGCACCCCGGTGCTGGATCTGGATTACGCCGAAGACAGCGATTGCGATACCGACATGAATGTCGTGATGAACGACGGCGGCGGCTTCATCGAGCTGCAGGGCACCGCCGAAGGCCATGCCTTCCGCCGCGACGAGCTGGATGCGCTGCTGGCACTGGCCGAGAAGGGCATCAAGGATCTGTTCGCCGCGCAGCAGGCGGCCCTGGCCCAGGCATGAACCGTCGCATCGCCCTGACCACCCTGGTGGTGGCCGACTACGACGAAGCGATCGCCTGGTACACCGGCGCGCTGGGCTTCAGCCTGATCGATGACATCGACCAGGGCGACAAGCGCTGGGTGGTGGTCGGGCCGACCGACGGCAGCGCGGCCGCCTTGTTGCTGGCGCGCGCCCGCACCGACGAACAGCGCGCGCGGATCGGCAACCAGACCGGCGGCCGGGTCGGCTTCTTCCTGAACACCGATGATTTCTGGCGCGACCACGCGGCGATGACCGCGCGTGGCGTGACCTTCCTCGAAACCCCACGCGAGGAGGTCTACGCAACGGTCGCGGTGTTCCGCGACCTGTACGGCAATACGTGGGATCTGTTGGAGCCCAAGCAATGAAACTGGTCCTGGCCAGCGGCAACGCCGGCAAACTGAAGGAACTGCAGGCCATGCTCAGCGGCCTGCCGCTGGAGATCGTGGCGCAGGGCGAACTCGGCGTCAGCGACGTGCCGGAAACCGGCCTGACCTTCGTCGAAAATGCGCTGATCAAGGCACGCCATGCCTGCCAGAGCACCGGCCTGCCCGCGCTGGCCGACGATTCGGGCCTGATCGTGGATGCGCTCGACGGCGCGCCCGGCCTGTACAGCGCGCGCTATGCCGGCAGCCCCACCAACGATGCGGCCAACAACGCCAAGCTGCTCGAGGCGATGCGCGACGTACCGGCCGAGCGCCGCAGCGCCCGCTTCTACGCGGTGATCGTGCTGCTGCGCCATGCCAATGACCCGCAGCCGCTGATCTGCGAAGGCAGCTGGGAAGGCGTGATCGTCGATGAACTGCGCGGCAGCCACGGCTTCGGTTACAACCCGCTGTTCCTGGACCCGGTGCTGGCACAGACCGCCGCGGAAATGGCGCCGGACCTGAAGAACGCGATGAGCCACCGCGCCAAGGCGCTGCAGCTGCTCAAGCAGAAGCTGCCCGAGCTGCTGTGATGCCCCACGCCTCCTGCGCCCACCTGCCCGGCGAAGCCTGTTCGGGGGACCACGACCACGCCCCGCGGCTGGTGCCACCGCCGCTGGCGCTGTACGTGCACCTGCCCTGGTGCGTGCGCAAATGCCCGTACTGCGATTTCAACTCGCATGCGGCCAAGGGCGAGCTGCCGTTCGAGGCCTACATCGACGCGCTGATCCGCGACCTCGACCAGGACCTGCCGCTGGTCTGGGGCCGGGTGGTGAGCAGCGTGTTCTTCGGTGGCGGCACGCCCAGCCTGTTCCCGCCGGAGGCGATCGACCGCTTCCTGCAGGCCGCCTCGGCCCGGCTGCGCTTCGCGCCGAACCTGGAAGTGACCCTGGAGACCAACCCGGGCACCGCCGAGCACGGGCGTTTCGACCGTTACCGCGCGGCCGGGGTGAACCGGATCAGCTTCGGCATCCAGACCTTCAACGACGAGGCGCTCAAGCGCCTGGGCCGCATCCACGACAGCAACGAGGCCGAGCGTGCGGTGAAACTGGCGCAGGACGCCGGCTACGACAACTTCAACATCGACCTGATGTACGCGCTGCCGCAGCAGACGCTGGCGCAGGCCGAGCATGACCTGGAGCGCGCCTTCGCGCTGCAGCCCACGCACATGTCGCACTACCAGCTCACGCTGGAACCGAACACCGTGTTCTTCGCGCGGCCGCCGCAGGGCATCCCCGACGAGGATTCGGCGTGGGACATCCAGGAGCACTGCCAGCAGATGCTGGCCGACGCCGGCTACGCGCAGTACGAGGTCAGTGCCTACGCCAGGCCCGGCCGGCAGAGCCAGCACAACCTCAATTACTGGCGCTTCGGCGACTACCTGGGCATCGGCGCCGGCGCGCACGGCAAGATCAGCAGCGGTGCCGAACAGCACGTGCTGCGCCGCTGGAAGCACAAGCACCCGCAGACCTTCATGGACACCGCCGGAACCGCGGCCTCGATCGGCGGTGACGATGTGATCAGTGCCGATCGCCTGCCGTTCGAGTACATGCTCAACCTGCTGCGCCTGCATGAGGGGTTCGGCCTGAAGGATTTCGAATCGCGCACCGGACTGGACCGGGCGCAGATCGCCGCGCCGCTGGGCGTGGCCGTGGCCAACGGCTGGATGACCGTCAGCGGCGACCGCGCCACGCCGACCGAACTGGGCCGCCGCTTCACCAACGACGTGGTCGAGCTGTTCCTGCCCTGAAGGCACGGCGCCTGCCTCAACGGTAGTGCCGGCCGCTGGCCGGCTCCCAGCCTATGCGCTGGCCGGCTCCCCGCCCATGCGCCGGCCGGCTCCCCGCCCATGCGCCGGCCGGCTCCCCACAGGCCCCGGTAGTGCCGGCCGCTGGCCGGCTCCCCGCGAAACCGTTAGATTCCGTGTTCTCAGGGGAGCTGGAAGAACATCGGATGTCTGCGCCCGCACCTTCGTCGTCCCAGCCCGACATGACCCGCTTCGCGGACGTGGCCGCACCGCCGCGCGTGCGCCGCCTGCTGGCCGCGCTGCACGGGCTGGCGGTGCAGACCCTCACCGCCCCGCTCAAGCTGACCATCGTGGAGCTCGAACGCGAACTGTTCCGCGACGCCGAACGCGCGCGCAACAGCCAGATCCAGGCCGACATTTTTGCCCAGGCCCGCCAGCTGCACGAGGTCAACGCGCAGTTCGGCCCGCGCTTCCTGGACGCGCTGGCCGACAGCCTGGCCACGCTGCGCGGTCCGCGCCATACCCAGCGCGTCGTGCCAACTGACGTCTCGGTCCCGGCGACCGCGCTGACCCTGGTCAACGACACCGACGTGGACCGCGACATCGTGCTGGTGGACATCATCCGCCGCGAAGCCCAGCGTTCGGCCAGTGCCCTGCAGCTGCTTGGCCAGCGCTTCGGCGTGCTCGCCGCCGGGCCCGCCTTCGATGCCGATGACCTGCCGTTCGGCCCGCAGGCGCTGTGCCGGATCGTGCGCGAGCTGGGCCAACAGTTCGCGCTGGGGCTGGAAACGCAGCTGGCGCTGTACCGCGTATTCGACCGGCAACTGCTGGAGCGGCTCGGCGAACTGCTGGAACGCGCCAACATCCTGCTCGCGCACGAGGGCGTGCTGCCCGGGCTGGTGTACACCCCGTACCTGGCGCGCTCGGCGACCACGCGCCGGATCATCACCGGGCCCGAGCGCGGCCTGCCCGGCGCACGCGGAGGTGCCGCCGCGCGGCCGCTGACCGGCTGGAACGGCGGCGCGCCCAGCGCCGGCTGGGCGGCGATGACCCAGGAGGCCATGGCGATGACGGCGCCGGCCACCGGCCCGGGCTGGAGCGCGCCCAGCGGAGACGCTGGCGCTGCACCTTCACCTGCACCTGCACCGTCGTCCGCCTCTGCGCCGGCCAGCAACGCGCCTGCGCCGGCGGACCTCGGTGCCCCGGCGATGTCGGCCCTGCACCAGTTGCTCGGCGCCGCCCGCCAGGCGCATGCCGCCGGCACGGTGCCGGGCGGAGACGCGATGGCCGCGCAGGCTGTCGCGGCGACCAACGAGCTGCCCGGACCGTCCGGGCAGTCCTGGCACCCCACCGACAGTGCGTTTCTCGCCCCCGAATCCCCCGCCGCACTGGCCGTGCCCGCCGAAGCCGTGCACGCCACGCTGGCCCGGCTGCAGAGCCAGGCCGTCGCTCCGGGGGGTGCCCGCCGCAGCATGGCCGACCTGCACAACGCCCTGCTCGCCCAGGTCCGCGCCGACCATGGCGCGCACGCGGCCCTGACGGTCAAGGACAGCGACACCTTCGACCTGCTCGACATGCTGTACGGGCAGATCCAGCGCGAGGTCCGGCCCGAGGCCGTGGCCGCCGACCTGCTGACCCGTCTGCAGGTCCCCGTGGCCCGCGCGGCCCTGTCCGACCCGGCCTTCTTCGTGCGCGACCAGCACCCTGCGCGCGAACTGCTCAATGCGGTGGCCGAGGCCGGCGCCAACTGGCTGGGCGAGGAGGACGTGGATCCGCAGCTGGTGCAGAAGCTGGGACATGCCGTGGATCAGGTGGTCAACGAATACGACGGCGACGTGGCCGTGTTCGACACCGCCAACGAAGAGATCCAGCAGCACTTCCGCGCCCTCGCCCACAAGGCCGAACTGGCCGAGCGCCGTCATGTCGAAGCGGCCCGCGGCAAGGAGCGGCTGGAAGCGGCCAAGCAGCAGGCCAGCGCCAGCATCGAGCAGCTCTGCACGCAGGCCGCGCCGCCCCGCTTCGTACAGGCGCTGCTGAAACAGGCGTGGTCGGACGTACTCACGCTCACCCTGCTGCGCAACGGCGAGACCTCGCCACAGTGGCAGCAGCGCCAGCAGGAAACCACCCGGATCGCCGAGGTCACCTGCCTGGCGCCGGGAACGGCCGAACGCGACGAGCCGCTGGGCACCCAGGTCGAGTCCGCGTTGCTGCAGGTCGGCTACCACCAGGACGAAGCGGCCGCGATCGCGCGCCGGCTGTCCACGCCCGGCGGTGCGGACGACAGCAGCTCGCGCACCGAACTCACCGCCCGCCTGCGCGCACGCACACGCCTGGGCGAACAGGCCGAGGCCAGCGATCCACGCAGGGTCGCCCCCCTGGCCCGCAGCACGGCCGAGGACGACTGCTATCGCCAGCTGCGCACGCTGCCGTTCGGCACCTGGTTCGAGTTCACCACCAACCAACAGGGGGATATCCGCCGGCAGCGGCTGTCCTGGTACAGCCTGATCACCGACAACGCCCTGTTCGTCAATCAGCGCGGACAGAAAGTCGGCGAACACTCCCTGGACGCACTGGCACGGCTGATGGCGCACGGCCAGGTGCGGATCGTCACTGAAGACAAGGGTCGGCTGATCGACCGCGCCTGGCAGGCCACGCTGCGCACGCTGCGTTCGCTGGCCGGCACCCCTGCGGAGAACGCCGAATGACCTCGCCCGATACCCGACGCGCACCCCGCCGCCAGGTGGCCGAGCTGGTGCCGGTGACCGACCGGATGGCCGAGACCGTGATCGGTCGGCTGGGCAATGTCTCCGAAACCGGCATGCTGATGCTGGCCTCGGTGCCGATGCAGGACGACGCGCTGTACCAGCTGCAGTTCACCATCACCGGCCCGCAGGGGCAGCCCCTGCTGATCGATGTCGGCGTGCACCTGCTGTGGAGCGAGCAGACCCATGCACCCGGCCAGGCCTGGGTGGGCTTCCGCTTCCTGACCCTGGCGCGCGAATCACGCGAGCAGCTGCGGCAGTGGATCGCCGAGGAAACTTCGGCAGTCTGAGCGCCGGTTCCGGCACAGCGCCGAAGGCCCGATTGCGGCAGAATCTAGGGCTGCATTCCGCACTGTCAGCGAGCCTCATGCCATGAACCAGCCAGACCTCGGCGCCCTGTATTCCCACCATGCCAGCGTGATGCGCCAACGCGCCGACGAAGCGCTGGCCCGTGGCGGCTTCGATCATCTGGTGATTCCCAGCGGCACCCAGCATTACCAGGCATTCGATGATCGCGATTACCCGTATGCGGTGAACCCGAACTTCAAGGCCTGGCTGCCGCTGACCAAGCTGCCCAACAGCTGGCTGGTGTACACCCCGGGCCAGCGGCCCACGCTGATCTTCTACCAGCCCTTCGATTACTGGCACGTGGTGCCGGATGCGCCGAACGGCTGGTGGGTCGAGCATGTCGACATCGAGATCATCCGCACGCCGGACGCTGCGCTGGCACTGCTGCCCAAGGATCCCGCCCGCTGCGCCATCCTCGGCGAACCGCAGAGCGCGCTGGGCGCGTTCGTGCCGAACAATCCGGCACCGGTCATCGACTACCTGGACTGGCAGCGCGGCTACAAGACCCCGTATGAAATCGCCTTGATGCGCGAAGCGCAGCGGCTGGGCGTGCGCGGCCACCGCGCTGCCGAAGCCGCGTTCCGCGCCGGTGCCAGCGAATTCGAGATCCACATGGCGTATTGCCGCGCGGTCGGCCAGGACGCCAATGAACTGCCGTACGGCAACATCATCGGCCTCAACGAACATGCCGCCGTGCTGCACTACACCGACCTGGGCCGCAGCGCGCCGACCCCGCTGCGCAGTTTCCTGATCGACGCCGGCGCCAGCGCCCATGGCTATGCCAGCGACATCACCCGCACCTATGCCGCCAGCGGCCATGACGAATTCCAGGCGTTGATCGACGCGGTCGACGCGGCGCAGCAGCAGATGGGCGCCGGCGTGCGCGCCGGGGTGGACTACAAGCAGCTGCACATCGACGCGCACCTGTCGCTGATGGGCATCCTCAAGGACTTCGGCGTGCTCACCGTCTCGCCGGAGGCCGCGCTGGCCACCGGCGTGAGCGCGGCGTTCTTCCCGCACGGCCTCGGCCATCTGATCGGGCTGCAGGTGCACGATGTGGCCGGCTTTGCCGCCAGCGACCGCGGTGGCCGCATCGAGCGTCCGCAGGGGCACCCGTACCTGCGCATGACCCGCGCGCTGGAGCCGGGCATGGTGGTCACCATCGAGCCGGGCGTGTACTTCATCGACATGCTGCTGGACGAAGTGAAGCAGGCCGGCAACGGCACCAGCATCAACTGGGACCGCGTGGACTTCTTCCGTCCGTATGGCGGCGTGCGCATCGAGGATGAAGTGCTGTGCACCGAAGGCGATGCCGACAACCTGACCCGGCCGGTGTTCGCGGCCGCCAGCTGAGGGGCCACCTCAAGGTAGTGCCGGCCGCTGGCCGGCTCCCCGGGGTGCTGGTAGGGCCACCCCATGGGTGGCTGCAGACGACCTCGACGTGGAGCGCAGCCACCCATGGGGTGGCTCTACCGTGAAGCGGATCAGCGCTTCGCCATGTCTTCTTCGATCTCATCGGCACTGCGTGCCAACGCAGCGGTCAGCACCTGATGGCCGTCCTCGGTGATCAGCACGTCGTCTTCGGTGCGGATGCCGATGCCACGCCAGCGCGCTTCCACGCTGCGGTCGTCCGGTGAGACATAGAGGCCCGGCTCGATGGTGAACACCATGCCGGGCTCCAGCATCCGCGAATCCCCGGCCAGCCGGTAATCGCCGACGTCGTGCACGTCCAGGCCGAGCCAGTGCCCGGTCTTGTGCCGGTAGAACCGCTGGTAATGCGCTTCGGCGATGTTCTCTTCCAGCGTGCCCTTGAGCAGGCCCAGCCGCAGCAGGCCTTCGGTCAGGGTCTCCACCGCGGCCAGGTGGCCGGCTTCATAGGCGTTGCCCGGGCGGGCCTGGGCCAGCGCCGCCGCCTGCGCCGCACCGACCAGGTCATGCAGCGCGCGTTGCTCGGCGGTGAAGCGGCCGTTGACCGGGAAGGTACGGGTAATGTCACTGGCGTAGCCGCGGTACTCGGCACCGGCATCGATCAGGACCAGATCGCCATCGTGCGAGCGCGCATTGTTGTCGCGGTAATGCAGGATGCAGCCGTTGGCACCGGCACCGACGATGCTGCTGTAGGCCGCGCACGCATCATTGGCACGGAACACACGCTCCAGATCGGCCTGCAGTTCGTACTCGTGGATGCCCGGCCGCGCCACGTGCATCGCGGCACGGTGGGCCTGCACGCTGATGTCGGCGGCGCGCTGCATCACCGCGATTTCCGCGGTCGATTTGAACAGCCGCTGCTCGTGCAGCAGGTGGCCCAGCTCGAGGAATTCATGCGGCGGCTGCGCGCCATGGCGCACCTGCGAGCGCACCCGGTTGACCCAGCCGATCAGCTTGAGATCGAACTCGGCATCGCGACCGAAGTGGTAGTACACCCGCGAGCGCCCTTCCAGCAGGCCGGGCAGGATGTCGTCCAGGTCGTCGATCGGGTAGGCGTCGTCCATGCCGTACTGCGACACCGCACCTTCCTGGCCGGCGCGCGCGCCATCCCAGGCTTCGCGGTCGGCGTCGCGCTCGCGGCAGAACAGGATCACCTCGCCATGGCGGCGGCCCGGAATCAGGACCAGCACGGCCTCCGGTTCCGGGAAGCCGCTCAGGTACCAGAAGTCCGAGTCCTGGCGGAACGGATAATGCGTATCCAGGCTGCGCACCCGCTCGGACGCGGCCGGCAGCACCAGGATCGCGTCATCGCCGGCCATTTCCATCAACTGCTGGCGACGACGCGTGTATTCGGCGGCGGAGATGCCGGTCAGCTGCCGGATATCCATCTCAGTTCAGGCGCTGCCGATGGCGCGCGGCCATGACGCAGTCACCGTGCAGCAGCAGCACCGCCACGCGGATGAACTCCTCGATCTCGGCCAGTGCGTCTTCGTCATCGTCGTTGCCGCTTTCGAAGTCTTCGCTGGAGGCCTGGGCCAGCTTGGCCAGATCGGTCAGGGCCTCGTCGCCCTCTTCCGACAGCGCCGGGCGGTTCTGGCCCGAGCCGAGCCCGAAGCCCCCGAGGAACGCGCGCGCCCAGGTGAACAGCGCATCGGCCTGCTGAGCGGTGTCGCTGGCATCGCTCAGCAGCAGCTCGAACGCGAAGTCACGGTCTTCCAGCTGCGCCACGCTGGCATCGAGCAGCCGCGCCAGCGCGTCGCCTTCGGCCGGGGTCGGCAGGTTGTCATCGGCCAGCACGCGGGCCGGCCATTCACGCACCGGCGCACCGCCGGCGGACAGCCAGCCGCACAGGCCGCCGTGCAGTTCAGCGGCGCTGGCGCCCAGGCCCAGGGCCTGGCTGGCCTGGTTTACGTCGTCGACACTCGGGAGTTCGGTCATCTTGGGGCTACGGTTTGTGAGCGCCACAGTGTAGCAATCCACCCGTGTCGACCGGGTTGCGATGGCTGCCACCGGGCCCCGCCCCGGTGCCCCGGGGTCGACCGCCCGCAGGCCCCGTCAATATTCGCTTGACCGCCCCATCCGCCCTTGCCTATCGTGCCGGACATGGAACCCGCCGATGCCATCGCCCAATTGCAGGCCTTCGCCGCCCGGGTGGAGGCGTTGCTGGAGCGCAACCAGCGCCTGGCCGACGAGAACCGCAGCCTGCGCCACCAGCAGGAACAGCTGGTCGCCGAACGCTCCCAGCTGCTGGCCAAGAACGAGCAGGCCCGCTCCCGGGTCGAAGCGATGATCACCCGCCTCAAATCCCTGGAGCAGCACACATGAGCCAGACCGAACCGGTCAGTGTCCGCATCCTGGATCGTGAATACACGGTGGGCGTGGGCGCGGAGGAACGCGAGAGCCTGACCGCCGCCGCCCGGCTGCTGGACGCCAAGATGCGCGAGATCCGCGGCAGCAACCGGATGGCCGCGGTCGACCGGGTCGCGGTGCTGGCCGCGCTGAACCTGGCCCACGAACTTCAGCAGCTGCGCGATGAGCACGCCCGCCAGGCGATCGCGCTGCAGCAGACCCTGGGCGATCTGAACCGCCGCCTGGATCGCGCCTTCGACGGCGCAGGGTGATCCACGACGGGTTCCACGCGATGGCCGATTGCACAAGTACATCGCATGGCCTTCATCGATCTGAATTGACGTGCAATCCGACCGACGAACGGACTGGTCGAATCGCACAAGAGGGCTATAATCCTCGTCGCGTTCTCTGCTGTGAACGACGGCGTGTGCAAACATTCGCCTTGTCCCTTAATTACGACCACGGGTGCGCGACGGCGCCGGGAGTGCAAGTCCGCCTTGTAGCGGGAAGCCCGATGGAACCCCAGCGTACCCACTTGAACCCCGGGTTCAAGGTCGTTTCGCATGCATCGTCACGGCGGAGAATGCAATATTCCAGCAAGAGCGGCGTTCCCTTGGGACGTCGCTCTTGTTTTATCCGCTTCCTCCGCACGCTCCGGACCCAGGCATGACCGACCCGCGCTCCGCACTGCGCCAGCAGCTGCGCCAACGCCGCCGTGATCTCCCCGCCGCCGTGCGCCTGGCCGCCGCCGAACACTTGGCTGATGGCCTGCTCTCCCTTCCTTTCGCGCCCACGCAGGGCCACGTCGCCGGCTACTGGGCGATGGATGGCGAGATCGCGCTGCACCGTTGGCAGATGCAGTTGCCCGCCGGGCTCACCTACTGCCTGCCGGTGCTGCATGAGAAAACGCTGCGCTTCGCGCCGTGGCGCCCGGGGCAGGCGCTGACCGCCAACCGCTTCGGCATCCCCGAACCCGAGGTTGCGCTGGAGGACACGCTCGCGCCGGAACAGATGGCCCTGGTCGTGGCGCCGCTGGTCGGTTTCGATGCACAGGGCCGCCGGCTCGGCATGGGAGGCGGCTGGTATGATCGCAGCTTCGCATTCCGCCACCAGCGCCCGGCGCCGCCGTGGCTGGTCGGGGTCGGCTTCTCGGTCCAGCAGGTCGATGACCTGCCGGTGCAACCGTGGGACGTCGCGGTGGATGCGATCTGCACCGACGTCTCCACCCTTGTCTGCGTACCGACCAATGGTCGGCACCTACAGTAATCAAAGACTCCGCATGACCGCACGCAAGCGCTACTGGCTGATGAAGTCCGAACCGGACGCCTTTTCCATCGATGATCTGCAGCGCGTAGGCCGCGAGCCCTGGAACGGCGTGCGCAACTACCAGGCGCGCAACTTCATGCGCGACGGCATGAAGGTCGGCGACGGGGTGATGTTCTACCACTCCAACACCAAGGTGCCGGGCATCGTCGGGCTGGCCACGGTGGCCAGCGAGGCCTACCCGGACGACACCCAGTTCGATCCCAAATCCGATTACTACGATCCCAAGGCGACCCGCGAAGAACCGCGCTGGATGCTGGTGGACGTCGCCTTCGAGCGCAAACTGCGCGACACCATTTCGCTGGACGAGATCAAGCTGCACGCCGATGCGCTGGGCGAAGGGTTCCCGTTGACCGCGCGCGGCAACCGCCTCTCCATCCTCCCGGTGACCGCCGCGCAGTGGAAGCTGCTGCTGTCGCTGGAAAAGCACTGACCCCCCTTTCCTCCAAGAGTTGCCCGCCATGTCCGAAGCCAAGCGCCTGGCCGCTGAAAAAGCCATTGAATACGTCGAAGACGGCATGATCGTCGGGGTCGGTACCGGCTCCACCGTCGCCTACTTCATCGACGCCCTGGCCAGGATCCAGCACCGCATCAAGGGCGCCGTGTCCAGCTCGGACCAGAGCACCGCACGCCTGAAGCAGCACGGCATCGAGGTGTTCGAGCTCAACCACACCGGCACCCTGTCGCTGTACGTGGATGGCGCCGACGAGTGTGACGGCAACAAGAACCTGATCAAGGGCGGCGGCGCCGCGCTGACTCGCGAGAAGATCATCGCCGAGGCCAGCGAGCGCTTCGTGTGCATCATCGACCCGAGCAAGCAGGTGAAGGTGCTGGGCAGATTCCCGCTGCCGGTGGAAGTGATCCCGATGGCACGCAGCCTGGTCGCCCGCCGCATCATGGACATGACCGGCGGCCAGCCGGCGTGGCGTGAGGGCGTGGTCACCGACAACGGCAACGTGATCCTGGACATCCACCATCTGGAAATCACCGATCCGGTGAAGCTGGAGCGCGAGCTCAACCAGCTGCCGGGCGTGGTCAGCGTCGGCCTGTTCGCACGCCGTCCGGCCGATGTGGTGATCGTGGGCGGTGAACCGCCGATCGTGATCTGATCCCGTGGCCGTCGCCCGCGACGGCCGCCCCAACGAGGCACTCCCATGTCCCTGCTGCGCCTGCTGCCCCTGTTCCTGTTGCTGACCCTCGCCGGCTGCGCCAGCACCAACGCCCGTCACTGGGTGGAACTGGACGGCAACCGTTACCACGTTGAACTGGCCACCAACGATGACACCCGCGCCCGCGGCCTGATGTTCCGCGACCAGATGCCGGACGACCACGGCATGCTGTTCATCCACGAACGCGAAGAGCTGCAGGCGTACTGGATGAAGAACACCAAGATCGCCCTGGACATCCTGTACTTCGACGCGCAGCGCCGCCTGGTCAGCCAGCAGCGCGACGTGCCGCCGTGCTCGGCCGGCGATCGTTGCCCGCCCTACCCCAGCAGCGAACCGGCCCGTTATGTGCTGGAACTCAACGCCGGGCAGGCCGAGAAGATGGCGCTGAAAGACGGTACCGAACTGAAGTTCGGCCCCGGCATCGCCGACGACAAGTAAAACGGCCCCGATAAACGCGCCGCGCCCTTGAATCGCGGCGCGTTTGTCGCCAGTCTTGTCCCATGCAGGGGCAGATCACATTGCCGACGTGGGAATCACTGGCCGAGCTGGACGACGAGGCGCTGCCTCTGTTGCCGACCGCCCTGCTGATCGCCCGGGACGAATACCCGGACCTGGATCCTGCCGTCTACGACGCGGTCCTGCAGAGCCACGCCGACCACCTGCGCACCGAGATCGCCACGATCGACATGTGGCCGCTGAAAATCGCCGCGGTCAATCGCCACCTGTTCGACGAGCTGGGCTACAGCGGCGACCACGGTGAGTACTACGACCCGCGCAACAGCTATCTGAACCAGGTCTTCGAACGCCGCCTGGGCAACCCGATCTCGCTGGCACTGGTGCAGATGGAAGTCTCGCGCCGGCTCGGCATCCCGCTGGACGGGGTGTCCTTCCCCGGCCACTTCCTGGTGCGCCTGCCGCTCAACGACGGCGTGCTGGTGATGGACCCGTTCAACGGGGGCCGCCCGCTGGGGGTGGAGGAACTGCGCGAACGCGCGCGCTCGCACCTGGGCGGTGAAGTGCCCGACGACGACGTGCTGGCGCAGATCCTGGACCCGGCCCCGGCGCGCGCGATCCTGATGCGGATGCTGCGCAACCTGCATGGCGTGTACGTCGAACGGGGGGAATGGGACCGCGCCGCGCGCAGTGCCGACCGCCTGCTGAAGCTGGCGCCCGAGCAGGACGACGCCCTGCGCGATCGCGGCATGGCCTACCTGCAGCTGGACTACGAGGCCGGCGCGCGCAGCGACCTGGGGCTGTACCTCAAGCGCAATGCCAAGGCCAGCGACGCCCAGTTCGTGCGCGAGAAGCTGGTCGGGCTCGGTGGCGCGGTGCCGCGCCTGCACTGAGGGCGCCGTGATGCTCGCCAGGCGCTGACGCCCGGTCGTGCCTCAGTCGACTTCGACCATCTCGAAATCATCCTTGGTCACGCCGCAGTCCGGACAGGTCCAGGTATCGGGAATGTCCTCCCAGCGCGTGCCGGGGGCGATGCCCTCTTCCGGCAGCCCGTCTTCTTCCCGGTACAGGAAGCCGCAGACAACGCACATCCAGGTGCGGAAGGTGGTGGCGGTAGCGTCGGTCATCGGATAATCATGGCGGGACAGGAGCTGACAGTGGTCATTGTCCCACTCCCGTTGCGCTACCGGTAGCCATTGATGAATCACGCTTCAGCCCCCACGCCGCCCCGCGGCGTCTACCTCATCACCCCCGACGAGCCCGATACCGCGCGGCTGCTGGCGCGCACCGCGCCGCTGCTGGCGGCCGGCGCGACCTGGCTGCAGTACCGCAACAAGACTGCCGATGCCGCCCTGCGCCTGCAGCAGGCGACCGCGCTGCAGGCGCTGTGCGGGCAGCACGGCGTGCCATTGATCATCAATGACGACCCGGCGCTGGCCCATGCCGTGGGCGCCGCTGGCGTGCACCTGGGCGGCACCGACGGCGACATCGGCGCGGCGCGTGCCCTGCTGGGGTCCGACGCCATCATCGGCGCGTCCTGCTACGACCAGCTGGCCAATGCCGCGCGTGCCGTGGCCGAAGGCGCCAGTTATGTGGCCTTCGGCGCGTTCTTCCCCACCACCACCAAGGTCACCGCCAGCCGTGCCACGCCGGACCTGCTGCGGCAAAGCGCCGCACTGGGCGTGCCGCGGGTGGCGATCGGCGGGCTCAGCCCGGACAATGTGGGTCCCATCATCGCGGCCGGTGCCGACCTGGTGGCCGTGGTCAGCGGCATTTTCGCCGCCCCCGACCCGGTTGCCGCCCAGCGCGCCTTCCTCGCCCAGTTTCCGTAAGACCCAGGACACTCCATGAACCACGACCAGTCCCACGCCCTGTTCACCCGCGCCCAGAAGCTGCTGCCGGGTGGCGTCAACTCGCCGGTGCGCGCGTTCAAGTCGGTCGGGGGCGAGCCGTTCTTCGTGCAGCGCGCCGATGGCCCGTACCTGTATGACGTGGACGGCAACCGCTACATCGATTACGTCGGCTCCTGGGGCCCGATGATCGTCGGCCACAACCACACGGCCGTGCGCCAGGCGGTCAAGCAGGCGATCGGCAACGGTCTGTCGTTCGGCGCACCCTGCGAAGCCGAAGTGACCATGGCCGAGACCCTGACCCGGCTGGTGCCGTCCTGCGAGATGGTGCGCATGGTCAACTCCGGCACCGAGGCCACGCTGTCGGCGATCCGGCTGGCACGCGGTGCCACCGGCCGCAGCCGCATCGTCAAGTTCGAAGGCTGCTACCACGGCCACGGCGACTCGTTCCTGGTCAAGGCCGGCAGCGGCATGCTGACCCTGGGCGTACCCACCTCGCCGGGCGTTCCCGCGGGCCTGAGCGAACTCACCCTGACCCTGCCCTACAACGATTTCGATGCGGCCACGGCGCTGTTCGCCGAACAGGGCGAGCACATCGCCGGCCTGATCATCGAACCGGTGGTCGGCAACGCCAACTGCATTCCGCCGCGCGAGGGCTACCTGCAGCACCTGCGCGCGCTGTGCACGCAGTACCGCACGGTGCTGATCTTCGATGAAGTGATGACCGGCTTCCGCGTGGCCCTCGGTGGCGCGCAGGCGCATTACGGCGTGACCCCGGACCTGACCACCTTCGGCAAGATCATCGGCGGCGGCATGCCGGTGGGCGCGTACGGCGGTCGCCGCGAGCTGATGTCGCAGATTTCCCCGGCGGGCCCGATCTATCAGGCCGGCACCCTGAGTGGCAATCCGGTGGCGATGGCCGCCGGCCTGGCGATGCTGGAGCTGGTGCAGGAACCGGGCTTCCATGATCGCCTGAGCGCCGCGGCGGCACGCCTGTGCACCGGGCTGGAAGCCGCCGCCGCCGAGGCCGGGGTTGCGGTGACCACGACCCAGGTCGGCGCGATGTTCGGCCTGTTCTTCACCGATCAGAAGGTGGAGACCTACGCCCAGGCGACCGCCTGCGACATCGCCGCGTTCAACACCTTCTTCCACGCGATGCTGGAGCGCGGCGTGTTCCTGGCGCCGTCGGCCTATGAGGCCGGCTTCCTGTCCAGCGCCCACGACGACGCCATCATCGATGCGACGCTGGAGGCAGCGCGCGAGGCCTTCAAGGTCGTCAAAGGCTGACAAAAACGGGGACGGAGGTAATTAATAACCACCTCCGTCCCTGTTATTCACTGTTATTCAACCGAACACGAAGCGGCCCTTCATCATCGCGAAGTGGCCCGGGAACGAGCAGAAGAACGTGTAGTCGCCGCCCTTGGTCAGCTTGGCGGTGGAGAAGGTGACGCTGGTGGTCTGCCCACCGCCGATCACCGGCGTATGCGCCAGCACGCGTGCATCGCCCTTGGGCAGGTAGCTGTCGGCCAACGTCGCGCGCATGCCGGCCATCGCCACCGGCTGGTAATCGGCCGTGCGGGTCAGCACCCAGTTGTGGCCCATCGCGGTCGCGGCGAGCTTGCCGGTGTGGCGCAGCGTCAGCTTCACCTGGGTGCAGTCCGCCGCAACCTTGAGCTCCTTCTGGCTGAAGCTCATCTGGTCGGTGCTGTCGAGGGCGATCGCGCAGACACGCGCATGGGCGGCCGGGGCCAGCATCAGGCCGGCGAGCAACACGGGGGCAAGCAGTTTCAAGGCGATCTCCATCGAACAGTCCCCGCGATTCTAGTGACCGCCCGTGCAGGCGACGTGCGACGCGATGTCGCAGCGCAGCCCCCGGCTGGGTTACGGTCAGCCTTGGACCTGGACGAGACTTCTCCGATGCCCCCTGCGATCGAGTGCCTGCTGCTGGATTTCGATGGCGTGCTGGTGCGCTATGCCCGGCATCTGCGCGTGCGCCATCTCGCCGCGGGCATCGGCTGCAGTGCGGCGCAGGTGCAGGCGGCGCTGTTCGACAGTGGACTGGAGCGCGCCTACGACAGCGGCATGGCGACGGACGCGTACCTTGAGCAACTGGGTGAAGCGCTGCGGACCACGATCAGCATCGTGCAGTGGCAGGCGGCGCGCATCGCGGCGTGCGCACCGGAAGCAGGGGTCATCGAACGCGTGGCACGGATCGCCCGGACGTTGCCGATCGCGATCCTGACCAACAACGGCGAACTGATGGCACGGACGATTCCGCTGCTGCTGCCGACCCTGGCCGATGCCCTGCACGGCCGCATCCTGTGCAGCGGTGCACTGGGCGGGCGCAAGCCGGACCCGGCGATATTCACCCAGGCAGTGGAACGGCTGGGCGCGCGCGCCGAGCGCACGCTGTTCGTCGATGACCTGTTCGTCAACGTGCGCGGTGCGCGGCAGGCAGGCCTGCAGGCCGAGACCGCGACGGACAGCCGCGCGTTCGGCAAGGTCATGAAACGGTACCGATTGGAATGAGCGTGCCGCAGGTACCCACCAACGGTGGGCACCTGCCGGCTACCTCGATCAGCGCGATGCGATGAACGAAGCGACCGCTGCGCGAAGCCGCTTCAGGCCTTCGGCGATTTCTTCATCGGTGATGTTCAGCGACGGCACGAAGCGCAGCACGTCCGGGCCGGCCTGCAGGGTCAGCAGGCCGTGGTCGGCGGCGTGGTCGAGGATGGGCCCGGCCTGGCCGGCGAAGTCCTTGTCCAGCACCGCGCCCAGCATCAGGCCGCGGCCGCGGACCTGGCTGAACACCTTGAACTCGTCGTTGATCCTGCCCAGGCCATCGCGCAGCGCCTGCGACTGGCGGCTGACGTTGTGCGCGATCTCGGGCGAGGACAGCTTGCGCAGCGCCACGC
This sequence comes from Stenotrophomonas sp. TWI700, assembly GCF_039673645.1. NCBI lineage: Bacteria > Pseudomonadati > Pseudomonadota > Gammaproteobacteria > Lysobacterales > Lysobacteraceae > Stenotrophomonas > Stenotrophomonas sp. TWI700. The sequence goes on from NZ_JBDJMB010000011.1 coordinate 84,910, forward strand.
GGGCCACCGCAGCCGCCAGCGGGTTGCCACCGAAGGTGGTGCCGTGCGCGCCGAACTGCATCACCTCGGCGACCTTCGGGCCGGCCAGCATCGCGCCGATCGGGAAGCCGCCGCCCAGCGCCTTGGCCAGGGTGACGATGTCGGGGGTGATGTTGTCCTGCCAGTGCGCGAACAGGGTGCCGGTGCGGCCCATGCCGACCTGGATCTCATCGAGCACGACCAGGGCATTGTGCTGGTCGCACAGCTCGCGCACGCGCTTCAGGAAGCCCGGCTTGGCCGGCATCACGCCGCCCTCGCCCTGGATCGGCTCGAGCATCACCGCGGCGACATCGCCGGCCGCCATCGCGGTTTCCAGCTGCACCTCATCGTTGAAATCGACATAGCGGAAGCCACCGGGCAGCGGCTCGTAGCCTTCCTGGTACTTCGGCTGGGCGGTGGCGGTGACCGCGGCCAGGGTGCGCCCGTGGAAGCTGCCGCGGAAGGTCACGATCACGCGCTGGTGCGCCGGGCGGCCCAGCGAGGAGGCCCACTTGCGGACCAGCTTGATCGCCACTTCGTTCGCTTCGGCGCCGGAATTGCACAGGAACACGCGCTCGGCGAAGCGCGAGGCGGTGACCAGCTCTTCGGCCAGGCGCAGCGGCGGTTCGCTGTAGAACACGTTGCTGGTGTGCCACAGCTTGCCGGCCTGCTCGATCAGCGCCGCGGTCAGGTCCGGATCGTGGTGGCCCAGGCCGCACACGGCGATGCCGGCGGCCAGGTCGATGAACTCGCGGCCCTGGGTGTCCCAGACGCGGGCGCCCTGGCCGCGCTCGAGCACCACCTGGCGCGGTTTGTAGACCGGCAGGTAGTAATGCGACAGGGACAACAGCGGATCGGTGGCAGCGGCGGTCATGGCGGTCAGGGGCTCGGGAAAGATCCCATTCTCGCGCCTTGGGCCGGTGGGGCACAATGCGGGCCATGCGACCGTTCACCGCCCCCCAGCTCAACCCCGCCACCGAGTCCGGCTGGCGCCGCCAGTGGTTCGACATCATCTACCGCCACGACACCCGGCCCTCGCGCAATTTCGACCTGCTGCTGGTCTACGCGATCATCGCCAGCGTGGTGGTGGTCATGTTCGACAGCGTGCAGCGCTTCCACGCGGCCTATGCCGACTGGCTGTACGTGCTCGAATGGGGCTTCACGCTCCTGTTCACCGCCGAATACCTGCTGCGGCTGGTGGTGGTCAAGCGCCCGCTGCGCTACGCATTCAGCATCTGGGGCATCATCGATCTGGCCTCGATCCTGCCGACCTACCTGTCGCTGTTCATCCCCGGCGCGCAGAGCCTGCTGGTGGTGCGCGCGCTGCGCATCCTGCGGGTGTTCCGCATCCTCAAGCTGACCCGCTACATCGAAGAAAGCGGCGTGCTGATGGAGTCGCTGTGGCGCAGCCGCCGCAAAGTGCTGCTGTTCCTGTTCACGGTGATCACCATCACCATCATCGCCGGCACGATGATGTACGTGATCGAAGGCCCCAACCACGGCTTCACCAGCATCCCCAGCAGCATGTACTGGGCGGTGGTGACCATGGCCACGGTGGGCTTCGGCGACATCGTGCCGCAGACCGTGCTCGGCCGCTTCGTCACCTCGGTGCTGATCCTGATCGGCTACAGCATCATCGCGGTGCCGACCGGCATCTACACCGCCGAACTGGCCAACACCATGCGCGATGCCGAGCATGCCGCGCGCCGGGATGCACGCGGCTGCCCGCACTGTGGCCTGGAAGGCCACGAACCGGATGCCGTGCACTGCCGCCATTGCGGCGACAAACTGCCCCCGGTGTTCAACGTCTGATCAGCGCGCGGCGGGCCGCCAGGCAGCCCGCCGCGTGACCGCTCAGCGTGCGCCGCTGGTCTGGGCCAGGCGGTTGCTCATGTCGACCAGGTCGTTGTAGCTGGCCAGCAAGGCTTCGGCCGAGCCCTGCGGATTGCTGATCCGCCCACTGCTCTCCATCAGCATCTGCTCGCTGCGGGTGTACGGCTTCCTGGATTCCACGCGCTCGATGCGGCGACCGGCATCGCGGGCCAGCGCATCGGCCGCACGCTCCACGTGCCCCCACATCGCATCGCCCTTGCCGACCTTGTCATCCTGCGCCTGCTGCAACAGGGCCTGGAACGCAGCGAGCTGGGTGCGCGCGACCGCCAGATCCGGGGTCTCGCTGTTGAGCAGCTGGGTCAGCTGCTTGCCATCGCCGAGGATCTTGATCTGGTAGTACGCCAGCGAGCGGCCTTCGGAGGCTTCAATCTCCTTGAGCTGTTCCGCGCGACGTTCGTCTTCGCGCTTTTCCAGCGCGGCATCCAGTGCAGTGCCTGCGTCGAAGAAGGCCATATAGGCTTTCATCAGCGGCGCATGCTGGCTGCGCATCCCGGCATGATCGTCGCGCAGATAGTCTTCACGGCTGTAGTAACGGTCGGCCTGCTCGATCAACGCATACAGGTCGACGAAGGTCTTCTGGTAGTTGCGCGCCGCCGGATCCAGTGCCGGTTCCGCCGGCGTCATCGCGAGCGCAGCGACCATCGGTGCGTTGCACGCGTCCACACGATGCGACAGCACCGTACCCGGCCCACGCACCTTCTTCTCGTTGCCGGTCGGGCCGGCTTCCGGATCCTGCATCCAGCCGATGTACTGCTGGAAGCCTTCATGGATCGGCTGTTCGACGGCGTTGAAGCAGGCGATGTAGGCATTCACCTTTTCCACGCCCTGGGTATCGGCGACGCTGCCCGGGCCCTTGCTGCAGGCGCCGAGCAGGCTGATCAAGGCGATGGCGGCGGCAAGCGGCGCGGTCCGTGTGCGGAATGACATGCGAGTGTCCATACAAAATGGGGCACGCACCATAGCAGCCTGCCGTGTGCAGCGCATGTCATCGCACCCGCGCAGTGCACGCCGCGCGTCAATCCAGGAACAGATCAGGCAGCAGCGGCTGCGATGGATCGACGGCGTAGCCGCTCAGATCGGTGATGCCCGCCTGGGCCAGCACCTCGTCATCAAGCAGGAACTGGCCACTGAAACCGGCGGCCTCCCGGGTCAGCACCGCGTGCGCGGCATCGGCCAGGATCTGCGGCGTGCGGCAGCCGGCGGGATCGACGCCGGGAATCATGTTTATCGCGTCGGTAGCGATGATGGTGCGCGGCCACAGCGCATTGACCGCGACGCCCTGCGGACCGAACTCGGCGGCCAGCCCGAGGGTGACGAAGCTCATGCCCATCTTCGCCAGCGTGTAACCGGTGTGCGGGCCCCACCACTTCGGGTCCAGGCAGGGCGGCGGCGCGAGGGTCAGGATGTGCGGGTTGGGCGCCTGCAGCAGGTGCGGCAGGCACGCCTGCGCGCACAGGAAGCTGCCGCGCGCGTTGACCTGCTGCATCAGGTCGAAGCGTTTCATCGGGGTATCCAGCGTGCCGCGCAGCCAGATCGCACTGGCGTTGTTGACCAGGATGTCGATGCCGCCAAACGTATCCACCGTGGCGGCCACCGCCGCGCGCACCTGGTCCTCTTCGCGGATGTCGCACTTCAGCGCCAGCCCCTGCCCGCCCGCGGCGGTCACCGCTTCTGCAGCGCTGTGGATGGTGCCCGGCAGCTTGGGATTGGGCACCGAGGACTTGGCCGCGATCGCGACGTTGGCGCCGTCGCGCGCCGCACGCAGCGCGATGGCCAGGCCGATCCCGCGCGAGCCGCCGGTGATGAACAGGGTTTTGCCTTGCAGACTGGCCATGTGCGGATTCCTTCAGTGCGATTGCAATGGACCCGCATTATGCCGCCCCGGCGCATACGCCGGATTCATGCGCGGCGTCGATACTGGGCGTCCACGTTCTGCATGGAATGAGCGACATGACGGCGATCCGCCTTCCCCTGACTGCGCTGGCCCTGGTGCTCGGCGTTGCCGCCTGCCAGCCGGCGGGCGCTCCGACAAGCGCCGAGGCGCAAGCGGCCGCCACCGTTCCCGGCACCGCGGGCGGCGCGTCCCCCTTCAGCGAAGCCGCGATCTGGGACGGCGAGGTCGATGCCTGCCGTGGCCAGGCACCGGTCGCCGATGATTGCCTGGCCCGCGCGATGCAGGCCGCCAAGGCCAGCCCGCAGGCGATCGCCGCCGCCCATCAACTGGGCGCGCAGGGCAATCCCGGCTATGTGAGTGCATGGCGCGAACAGGAGGGCGTGGGCGTCGCCACCATCGAGTACCCGTTCCGCGCCAATACCAATGAAGGCACGCTGCTGGTCGACAGCGCCGGTCACACGGTGGATGTGGATGCGGACGTGCTGCCGGAAATGTCGCGTGCCGATGCCACGGTCAAGCCGTTCCTGGATGCACACCCGGAGGCCACGCCCTTCGCACCGGCCGAGGCCAGCGGCAGTGAAGCGCGGCCCGACGGGGGCGTGCGCCTGATCTACAGCACGCCGATGCGTACCTGTCATGCCTGCGCGGATGTCGGGAAGCTGCGGGTCGCCTACGATTTCGATGGGCAGCGCCGGTTCGCCGGCAAGCAGATTCTCGATCTGCGCTGACCACCATCGCCTGGTCCCGGTCAGCCGGGCACGCGCCCGGTCATTGCGGCGCGTGCGTGCTGCGCGCGCTCAGGGCTTCGGCCCCTGCCCTTCGTTGTCTTCCCAGTGCAGGATCCTGCGGGTGACGAAGCGGTAGACCGGCTTGCCGGTGCGGAACCAGAGATCGCGCACCCACGAGGTGCGCTTGAGCAGCCGCTTCTCCACCGGCGTCAGGTACTGCCGGCAGTACATGCGCTTGTGCTTGAGCAGATGGCGCAGGTCTTCGCGGGCCAGCAAGCGCATCCAGCGCGAGCGCGGGTTGCCGATCACCGCCAGCTGGAAATCGATCAGCGCCGGCGAGCCGTCGTCGCGTACCAGCCAGTTGGCTTCCTTGGCCAGGTCGTTGTGCGCGATGCCATGGCGATGCACCTGCTGCAGCAATCGGCGGGCGGCACGGAAGTACGCCAGGTCGCCCTGCGGCGGACGCTGGTACATGGCATCACCGGCCATGAAGCTGCGGTCCAGCCAGCGCCCGTTCCAGTCCAGCAGGCGCGGGGTGTCGGGCATGCCATCCAGATGCGCCAGCGCGCGTGCCTCGCGCCGGGCCAGCCACCATGCCGGCAGCCGCAGCCACCACGGGGTGGCTTCCAGATCACGGCGCACGAAGCGCTGGCCGTCCTGCTCCATCAGCAGGATGCGGCCGAAGCTGTCGGCTTTGAGGGCGGTCGGGGCGGCGTCGGCGGGGCGTGTCATGCCGCCATTCTAGGCGGGTGATCGCGTTCATTCACTGCAGATGCCGCATATTCCCGGCGCCTGGCGGGCAGTCAGTCACTTTGCCGCCTCTATAATCCCCCGATGGACTCGTCATGGATCGATGCCACGCTTGCGTGGATCTCAGCTCACCCCGTGCTTGCCGGCGCGGTCATCTTCCTCATCGCGTTCTGCGATGCGGTCATCGTGCTGGGCGCGATCGTGCCCGCGTTGCCGCTGTTGTTCGCCGTCGGTGTGTTCATCGGCCTGGGCCAGATCTCCGGACCCTATGCGGTGGCCTGTGCAGCCCTCGGCGCATTTGCGGGGGATGGCATCAGCTACTGGATCGGTCGGCGCTGGGGCGATCGCCTGCGGGGTTTCTGGCCCTTCAGCAAATACCCGCAGCTGCTCGACCGTGGCGAGACGATGTTCCGCCGCAATGCGTTCAAGAGCATCCTGGTGGCGCGCTATGTCGGCGCGATCCGCCCGTTCGTGCCCGCCATCGCCGGCATGATGAAGATGCCGCTGTCGCGCTACATCCAGGCCAGCGGCATCGCCAGTCTGTCCTGGGCGGTACTGTTCCTTGCGCCCGGCTGGGTGCTCGGCGAGGCGTATGACGCAGTGGCTGCGGTCGCCGGCCGGCTGGTGATGGTGCTGGCCCTGCTCGGCGTGATCATGGGCCTGGTCTGGGCGATCGTGCTGTATGGCTACCGCTGGTCGGCCTCGCGCATGGACAGCTGGCTCGCCAGCCTGCTGGCCTGGTCGCAGCGGCACCCGACCCTGGGCCGCTATTCGGTGGCGGTGTTCGATCCGCAACGGCGGGAGTCGGTGCCGTTGGCGATGCTGGCGGTGATGCTGCTGCTGCTCGGCTGGGGTTGGTTCGCGTTGTTGATGGCCGTGGTCGCCCACGGCGAGCCGCTGATGGTCGATCTGGCCGTGCACCACGCGATGCTGGCGCTGCGCAATCCGCTGGCCGATTACCCGATGGCCGCCCTGGCCTCGCTGGGCGCGTGGCAGGTCCTGCTGCCGGCCACCGCCGCCGGCATGGGCTACCTGGTCTGGCGCCGGCGCTGGATGGCGGCGGCCCACTGGCTGGCCGCGCTCGCCTTCGGCCTTGCACTGTGCAAGCTGCTCGGCGCGACGGTGGACGTCGTCCGCCCGCCGGATGCAAGCAGCGGCTTTGGTTTCCCGTCGGTCTCGGTGACGATGGCCACGATCACGTTCGGCTTCTTCGCCGTGCTGATCGCGCGCGAGCTGCCGGGCCGCACGCGCGTCTGGCCTTACCTGCTCTCGGGCATCATCGTCAGCCTGATCGGCTTCGCGCGCATCTACCTCGGCGCGCATTGGCTGAGCGATGTGATCGGCGGCATGCTGTTCGGTCTGTTCTGGCTGCTGGTGCTGGGCATCGCCTACCGTCGCCGCTTCAACCGCTCGTTCTGGGTCAAGCCGGTGGCGTGGCTGTTCTACGGCACCTTCGCCATCGCCGCGCTCTGGTATGCCCCGCGCAACATCCCGGTCAAGCTGGCGCGTTTCGAACCGGCCCAGCCGATCCCCGCGCCGCTGGATGCCCAGGCCTGGTGGACAACCGGATGGCAGCACCTGCCCTCACGCCGCAATGAGTTCGACGACGATCAGCGCTGGCCGCTGGATGTGCAGGTGGCCGGTCCGCTGGACCCGCTGCAGCGTCGGCTGGAAAGCCAGGGTTGGCGCGTGCAGCCGCAGGCCGGTTGGGAACAGGCGCTGTTGATGCTCGACACGTCCGGCGACAAGGACACCGTGCCGGTACTGCCGGCCACTCTGGACACCCAGGTCGAGTCGCTGCTGATGCTGCGCGCGGGCAATGCGCCCAACGAGATCTTCGCGCTGCGCCTGTGGCCGGCACCGGCACGTCTGGCGGCGCCGGACAACGAACCGCTGTGGCTGGGCAGTGCGCAGACGCTGCATTACCAGCAGCACTTCAAGCTGATCGGGATGTGGCGGCCGATGCGTGGCATCGACCCGTCGCTCAATGCGGTCCGCCAGGCCCTGGAGGGCCTGCCGCAGCAGGTCGATACCCATCCGGACACGGAGATGCCGGTACTGCGCGTGCGCATGCCCCCGGCGGAATGAGGCCGCGCCGGGGCATCCCCGGCCGATCGTGCAGCGGGGCCACGCCCCGCGTTACGGCATCCAGTCCAGCAGCGCCTGCAGGCGCTGGTGCGGATCATCGCGCTGCAGCAACTGCAGGCGCTGAGCATCCTGGAGCGGCAGCAGTTCGGCCAGGCGCCAGCCGACCCAGCTGGCCTGCTCCATCTGCGCCGGGCTGACCGGGGCGAACGCGGCGCCCGCCTGCTCGATGATGTGCTCGAGCACGGTCGCCATCAGCGCGTGCTCGGGCTGCAGCTCGTCGTCGCTGTCGGGCGCGCACCAGGTCACCTCGGCGATGATCAGGCCGTTGTCGCGCACCCGGGTCCGTTCGACATGGAAGCGGCGCTGGCCGCGCAGGCGCAGCACCAGCACGCCATCGGCACCGACGTCGAAATCCTCGATCCGCGCCTCGACCCCGTAGGCGGCGGGCAACGCCGGCGCGCCGACCTCCGCGCCCTCCAGGATCAGGCAGACACCGAACGCGGTGCCCGCCCGGCTGCATTCGCGCAGCATGTCCAGATAGCGGCGCTCGAACACCCGCAGGCCCAGCGCCGCACCGGGCAGCAGCACGGTGTGCAGCGGGAACAGGGGCAGCGAAGCGGTCTCGGTCATGGCCAGCGGCACTCAGGGCTGCTGAAGCTGCGCCAGGAAACGACGCGGGGCACCGTCGAACCCGCCGTTGGACATGAACACCACATGGTCGCCCGGCGCGGCGATCGCGCCCAGCTGGGCCAGCAGCGCATCGGTGTCGGCCACCGCATGCGCCTCACCCCGCACGGCGGCGATCACGGCGGCGGCATCCCAGGCCAGCTCGGGGCGATGCAGGAACACCACCGCGTCGGCCCCGTCCAGCGACGGCGCCAAGGCCTGCGCGTGTGCGCCCAGCCGCATCGAATTGCTGCGCGGCTCCATCGCCACCACGATGCGGGCATCACCGACCTTGGCACGCAGGCCGTCCAGCGTGGTGCGGATCGCGGTCGGGTGGTGCGCGAAATCGTCGTAGATAGTGATGTCGCGCGCCTGGCCGATCACTTCCAGCCGGCGCTTGACGCTGCGGAACGCGGCCAGCGCCGGGATCACCGTGGCCAGCTCGACGCCCACTGCATGCGCGGCAGCCAGGGCGGCCAGCCCGTTGAGGACATTGTGGCGGCCGAGCAGCGACCAGCGCACTTCACCGACCCGTGCGCCGCGATGGTGCACGACGAACACGCTGCCATCGGCTTCGACCAGTTCGGCGTGCCATTCCAGCGAAGGATCGAAGCCGAAGCGCTCCACCGGGGTCCAGCAGCCCATCGCCAGCACCTCGGCAAGATAGGCATCTTCGCCGTTGACGATCAGGCGCCCGCGCGCGGGCACGGTACGGATCAGGTGGTGGAACTGGCGCTGGATCGCGGCCACGTCCGGGAAGATGTCGGCGTGGTCGTATTCGAGATTGTTGAGGATCGCCACCAGCGGGCGGTAGTGCACGAACTTGCTGCGCTTGTCGAAGAACGCGGTGTCGTACTCGTCGGCCTCGACCACGAACTCGCGGCCGCTGCCCACGCGCGCGGACACGCCGAAATCCTCGGCCACGCCGCCGATCAGAAAGCCCGGTTCGCGCCCGGCGCTGTGCAGCAGCCAGGTCAGGATGGTGGTGGTGGTGGTCTTGCCGTGGGTGCCGGCCACGGCCAGCGTGTCGCGGCCCGGCAGCACCTGCTCGGACAGCCACTGAGCGCCGGAGATGTAGCGCTGCCCGGCGTCGAGCACCGCTTCCACGGCGGGATTGCCACGCGACAGGGCATTGCCGATCACCACCTCGTCGCAGTCGGGCGCCACGCTGTCGGCGCGGTAGCCGGGATCCAGCGCGATGCCCAGGCGTTCGAGCTGGGTGGACATCGGCGGATAGATCGCCTGGTCGCTGCCGCGGACCGTATGGCCCTTCTCGCGTGCCAGCGCGGCGACGCCGCCCATGAAAGTGCCTGCAATGCCAAGAATATGGATCGTGCTCATGCGTACGATTGTCGCCGATCACCAGCGTCGATGGAGATCGCCGTCAGACAACTCCTAGTCGACTATCAGAAAAGTCCAGCCGGGTGTCGGGGAATTCCCGATAGCGCCGTACTGTGAAGACGGACACAATTCGCGTGGCCAGCCGCAGTACCCCATTGGTCCTACTCCCCAAGAGGCCATCCCCAGGGGGGCTCATGCTGCGGGGCTCTGAGCAAGCCCGCTCGCTGGCACCTTCACACCACGCGCCTGGTCCCTTCGGGGGCCGGGCGCGTGTGTTTTACGGATCCTGCACACGCTGCGCGGGTGCGGTGCCGCCGCAGCGGCACCGACCGGCTCAGGCCTGGATCGCGGCGCGGATGCGCGCTTCCACATCGTTCAGTTCGCCCACGCCATCCACGCGTGCGAGCGTCCCGCGGCCGGCATAGAAATCCACCACCGGCGCGGTCTGGTCGTTGTAGACCTGCAGGCGCTGGCGCACGGATTCGGGGTTGTCATCGGCGCGGCCCTGTTCGGCGGCGCGGCCGGCGATGCGCTCGACCAGCAGTTCGGTCGGCACGTCCAGCTGCACGACGGCATCCAGCGGCTGGCCGATCTTGGCCAGCAGGGCGTCCAGCGCGTTGGCCTGGGCCACGTTGCGCGGGTAACCGTCGAGGATGAAGCCCTTGGCCACGTCGTCCTGGCCCAGGCGCGACTCGAGCATGCCCAGCAGGATGTCATCGGACACCAGGTTGCCGGCATCCATCACGGCCTTGGCCTGCTTGCCCAGCTCGGTGCCGGCGGCCACTTCGGCACGCAGCAGGTCGCCGGTGGAAATGTGCGCAATCGACAGGTGTTCCTTCAGGCGCGTCGCCTGTGTCCCCTTGCCCGAACCGGGCGGTCCCAACAGAACCAATCGCATCAACCTGACTCCAACTTGGTAAGAAAATGGAAGGGCGCGCGCCCCGGGATTGTCCACAATCACGCTGCACCGCAATACGCGCACTTTACCCCATACCGGTAATGTCTCTGCAATGTCCTTCCCCCAGACCAAGGTCGCACCATGCCCAACGGTACCCTGCTCTACGCCCAGTCAGGCGGCGTCACCGCCGTCATCAATGCCACCGCCTCGGCGGTCATCAGTACGGCCAGGGCCAAAGGAATCAAGGTCTTGGCCGCGCGCAACGGCATCCTCGGTGCGCTCCGCGAAGACCTGATCGACACCTCCCGGGAGACCGCCGCCGCCATCGCCGCCCTCGCCCACACCCCGGGCGGTGCGTTCGGCTCGTGCCGCTACAAGCTCAAGTCGCTGGAGGCCGACCGCGGCAAGTACGAGCGCCTGCTCGAGGTGCTGCGCGCCCATGACGTGCGCTGGTTCCTCTACAACGGTGGCAACGATTCGGCCGATACCGCCTGGAAGGTCTCCCAGCTGGCCAAGGCCTTCGACTACGACCTGACCTGCATCGGCGTGCCCAAGACGATCGACAACGATCTGGCCGTGACCGACACCTGCCCGGGCTTCGGCTCGGCGGCCAAATACACCGCGGTCTCCGTGCGCGAAGCCGCGCTGGACGTCGCCGCGATGGCCGAGACCTCGACCAAGGTGTTCGTCTACGAGGCCATGGGCCGCCACGCCGGCTGGCTCGCCGCCGCCGCAGGCCTGGCCGGCCAGGGCGCCGACGACGCCCCGCACATCATCCTGCTGCCCGAGCGTGCCTATGACGAGGCCGCGTTCCTGGCCAAGGTGAAACAGGTGGTCGAGCGCGTGGGCTACTGCGTGGTGGTGGCTTCCGAAGGCATCCAGACCGCCGATGGGCGCTTCGTCGCCGATGCGGGCGGCGGCACCGATTCGTTCGGGCATACCCAGCTGGGCGGCGTTGCTTCGCAGCTGGCGGCGCGGGTTAAGGATGCGCTGGGCTACAAGGTCCACTGGACCCTGCCCGACTACCTGCAGCGCTCGGCGCGGCACATCGCCTCGAAGACCGACTGGGAGCAGGCGCAGGCGGTCGGCAAGGCCGCGGTGCAGTTCGCGCTGAAGGGCCAGAACGCGGTGATGCCGGTGATCGTGCGCACCAGCGATAAACCGTATCGCTGGAAGATCGAGGCCGCGCCGCTGCACAAGGTGGCCAATCACGAGAAGAAGATGCCGGCCGGCTTCATCCGGCGCGATGGCTTCGGCATCACCGAGAAGGCCCGCGCCTACCTCGCCCCGCTGATCAAGGGAGAAGCCCCGTTGCCGTACGGGCCCGATGGACTGCCGAAGTACGTGACGCTGAAGAACGTCGCAGTCAAGAAGAAGCTGCCTGCTTTCGAGGCATGAGCGACCCCGGTGGTGCCGGCCGCTGGCCGGAACCTTCGGGCAGTCCGATAGTCGGGTAGTGCCGGCCGCTGGCCGGCATCGCGGTGTCCGCCACGACTCCGGGGAGCCGGCCAGCAGCCGGTCTCACCGGGCATCTGACGGTCCGCGTGGAGCCGGCCAGCGGCCGGTCTCACCGGGCATCTGACGGTCCGCGTGGAGCCGGCCAGCGGCCGGCACTACCGGGGTGTGGTCAATTCAGTTGCAGGCCTTGCCTTCGACCTTCATCTGCGCGGCGAACATCGGCACCTGGGCGATCTTGCCGGCCGCGGCCTGCTTCTTGGCATCTTCCAGGTAGATGCGCGACTGGCCCTGGCCATCCAGCTCGGGCTTGGTGGTGACCGGCATGCGCCACACACGGACGACGGCCTGCTGCGCCGGGCACGACGCATTCGGCACGCGGATCACGTCATTGAGTTTCCAGCCCTTGGCTTCGCTGGGCTGCGCCTTGTCGTAGTCGACGAAACGGGCCCGCGGCTGGCACTGCTCGCTGGTGCGCACCACGGCGAATGTGTACGGCTGGGCCGCTTCACCGGTGAACACGCCTTCCAGCCGCGCGCAGGCTTCGGGAATCTGGCGCAGGGTGTGGGCCGCGCCTACCGCCTGCGGGGTGCCCGCGGCGCGCTGCAGTTCGGGGGTCTCGGCGGCGAAGGAGGACACGGCGGGCAACAGGGCCAGCCACAACAGATGACGGGGGGACATGGCAGGACTCCAACGGCTGGGGATGGGCCGAGGCTGCCAGTGGGTGGCTGAACGGCGTGGCAAAGGCGGCCGGTCGTCCGGATCTGCCTGGTTGCCGGCCAGCGGCCGGCACTACCCATGCCTGGCCGGCACTACCTCCGTCGTTGGCGATCCGGGCACGCGCATGCGGTTTGTAATCCTTGCTGGCATGCATCGAGGATTTGCCCGCATACTCAGGTCACCAGGGATTGCTGAACACCGCCACACGCTTGAAGACCGGGCACGGTCTGAACGGGTTGGTTCATGGTTGCAGCCCGTTGTGCCCCCGCGTGGAGAAGTTCATCCGTTCACTGGATGTCATTCCATCACCCGGGAGGGGACATGCTGGAACGTTACGGGCTTTCTCTGGCGCTGTTCTGCGCCATTCTCGCGATTCTCTACGGCATCGTGTCGGCACGCTGGATTCTCCGGCAACCGGCCGGCAATGCCCGCATGCAGGAAATCGCCGCCGCCATCCAGGAAGGCGCGCGCGCCTATCTCAACCGTCAATACCTGACCATCGCCATCGCCGGTGCCGTGCTGTTCGTGCTGGTCGGCGTCTTCCTCAGCTGGTACACCGCGATCGGCTTCGCGATCGGGGCCGTGCTCTCCGGCGCGGCCGGCTACATCGGCATGAACGTGTCCGTGCGCGCCAACGTGCGCACGGCCGAAGCCGCCCGCAACGGCCTGAGCGCGGCCATGGACGTCGCCTTCCGCGGCGGTGCGATCACCGGCATGCTGGTGGTCGGCCTGGGCCTGCTGGGTGTGGCCGGGTATTACGCGCTGCTGCTGAAACTGGGCCTGGATGTCGCGCAGACGCTGCATGCGCTGGTCGGGCTGGCGTTCGGCTCATCGCTGATTTCCATCTTCGCGCGACTGGGCGGCGGCATCTTCACCAAGGGCGCCGACGTCGGCGCGGACCTGGTGGGCAAGGTCGAGGCCGGCATTCCCGAGGATGATCCGCGCAACCCGGCGGTGATCGCCGACAACGTGGGCGACAACGTCGGCGACTGCGCCGGCATGGCCGCCGACCTGTTCGAAACCTATGCGGTCACGGTGATCGCGACGATGCTGCTCGGCAACCTGATGATCGCCGAGGCCGGTGCCAACGCAGTGCTGTATCCGCTGGTGCTGGGCGGGGTGTCGATCATCGCCTCGATCATCGGCGCGCTGTTCGTCAAGGTGAAGCCCGGCGGCTCGATCATGGGCGCGCTGTACAAGGGCGTGATCGTGTCCGGTGTGCTGGCGGCGATCGCGTTCTACCCGATCACCACGCAGCTGATGCCGGACAACGCGCACGGTGCGCTGAACCTGTATTTCTGCGCCTTGATCGGGCTGGTGCTGACCGGGCTGATCGTGTGGATCACCGAGTACTACACCGGCACCCAGTACAAGCCGGTGCAGCACGTGGCGCAGGCCTCCACCACCGGGCACGGCACCAACATCATCGCCGGCCTCGGTGTCTCGATGAAGTCCACTGCCCTGCCGGTGATCGCGGTGTGCGTGGCGATCTGGCTGGCGCACTACTTCGGTGGCCTGTACGGCATCGCCATCGCCGCGACCGCGATGCTCTCGATGGCCGGCATGATCGTGGCGCTGGATGCCTACGGCCCGATCACCGACAACGCCGGCGGCATCGCCGAGATGGCCGAACTGCCGCCGGAAATCCGCGACATCACCGATCCGCTGGATGCGGTCGGCAACACCACCAAGGCGGTGACCAAGGGCTATGCGATCGGCTCGGCCGCCCTGGCCGCCCTGGTGCTGTTCGCCGATTACACGCACAACCTGCAGGCCGCCAATCCCGGCGAGGTCTTCGCCTTCGACCTGTCCAACCATGAGGTGATCATCGGCCTGCTGATCGGCGGCCTGATTCCCTATCTGTTCGGCGCGATGGCGATGGAAGCGGTGGGTCGCGCGGCCGGTGCGGTGGTGGAGGAAGTACGCCGCCAGTTCCGCGAGATTCCCGGGATCATGGATGGCACCGGCAAGCCGCAGTACGACCGTGCGGTGGACCTGCTGACCCGCTCGGCGATCCGCGAAATGATCATCCCGTCGTTGTTGCCGGTCGCGGTACCGGTGGTGGTCGGCCTGCTGCTCGGGCCGCGTGCGCTCGGCGGCCTGCTGATCGGCACCATCGTCACCGGCCTGTTCGTGGCGATCTCGATGACCACCGGCGGCGGCGCGTGGGACAACGCCAAGAAGTACATCGAGGATGGCCACTTCGGCGGCAAGGGCAGCGAGGCGCACAAGGCCGCGGTGACCGGCGATACCGTCGGCGATCCCTACAAGGACACCGCCGGCCCGGCGATCAATCCGCTGATCAAGATCATCAACATCGTGGCCCTGCTGCTGGTGCCGCTGCTCTGAGGAATGACGGACGCGCTGGCCTCATGCCAGCGCGTCCGTGCAGCGCGTGCGGGTCGCCATGCCTCAACGACGCCGAAGGAAGAACGTCACCGGCACCATCACCTCCACCGGGTCGCCGGTGATCTCCGCGGGCGGCGGGGGCAACGGGCTGCCGCGGCGCACCGTGGCCAGGGTCTCCTCATCCAGCAGCGCATGGCCGCTGCTCTGTCCCAGCCGGATGTTGGAGGCGTTGCCCTGCCGGTCCACCGAGAAGCGCACATAGGCCACGCCCTGCTGGCGCAGGCGCTCGGCCTGGCGCGGGTAGCGGCGGTACTGTTCCAGATGGCCCAGCAGCAGGCCCTGCCAGGTGACGGCCGTAGGACCCTGGCGGCCGGCAACGGTCTGCGTGGCGGCGTAGCGCTCGGACGGGCGCGCCGACACATCCGGTGGTGCGAGCGTCTGCGCCACGTTGTTTTGGTCGGTCGGTTCTTCTTCGCGGGGTGTCTCGCGACGCAGGACGTCCTGCGCGTCCGGCGTGTCGTCCGGCGGGAGATCGACCTTGGGCACCGGCGTGGGCTCCGGCCGATGCTGCTCCTGCTGCAACGGCCCGGGCGGCATCTCCTTCGGTGGCGCGGTCGGCGCCTCCGGTACCGGCGCCAGCTCCACCATCACTGCTTCCACCGGCATATCACTGACCAGCACTGGCGCACGCTGCTGCCACCACACCGCGCCGCCGATCAGCAGCGCATGCGCGGCCAGCACCAGGGCCAGGCTGCCCGCCCAGCGCAGCGATACAGGGGTGTCGCGGCTCATTCGCTGCGCTGCTCCACGCCAACCAGTGCGATCCGGCGATACCCGGCGGCGCGCAGCGCGTTCATGGTCTGCATCAGCTCGCCGTAGGGCACGGTCTGGTCGGCGCGCAGGTAGATGCGCTGCTCGTGATCACCGGCGGTCAGCCGTTCCAGCGTGGCTTTGAGCCCGTCCGTGCCAACCGGCACGTCATTGATGCTCAGCGACAGATCGGCCTGCACCGAGAGGAACACCGGTTCCCCATCGCGCGGCTGCGGTTGTGCGGTGCTGGCCGGCAGGTCCACCGGCGTATCCACCGTGGCCAGCGGCGCGGCGACCATGAAGATGATCAGCAGCACCAGCATCACATCGATGAAGGGGGTGACGTTGATCTCGTGGCTTTCTTCCAGCGCGTCGTCGTCGTGGCGGGCGGTCTTGATGGCCATGGCCGCTCCTCAGCGCGCGTCGCGCACGGCAGAGGCGTTGCCGCGCCGGTCCAGATCGCGCGAGACCAGTTGCTGCACCCCGGCGGACAGATCGCCCAGCAGCCCGCGGAGGCCGGCCAGCACGCGGGTGAAGTGGTTGTAGATCACCACGGCGGGAATCGCCGCGACCAGGCCCAGGGCGGTCGCGAGCAACGCCTCGGCGATGCCCGGGGCGACCACGGCCAGGTTGGTGGTGTTGGCGTGGGCGATGCCGATGAAACTGTTCATGATCCCCCACACCGTGCCGAACAGGCCGACGAACGGCGCGATCGCGCCGATGCTGGCGAGCAGGCCGACCCCGGTGCGCAGCTGCCGCGCGTGCGCCAGTTCGATGCGTTCCAGCCGCGAGGCGACGCGCTCCTTGATGCCGACCGGATCATGCGCGTCCTGCGACAGGCGCAGCTCGGTGCGGGCCGCGTCGATCAGCGTGTGAGCCACGCCCTCGTCGAGCAGCGCATGCGTCCGGGGCGCCGGCAGGTGCGCCGACTGCAGCAGCAGCGCGCGGGCCTGGCGCAGCCGCGTGCGTTGCCGGCCCAGCTCCCAGGTCTTGGCGACCAGCACCGTCCAGGTGGCGATCGAGGCGAGTGCCAGCCCGATCATCACGGTCTGCACCACGCCATCGGCGGCCTGGTACATGCCCCACGGGGTCAGGTCATGCGGCAATGCCGCCACGGCGGCAGGAACATCGATCGGGAGCGTCATCAGCAGGGTCGTCTGTCAGGGGCGTCGTGGCGCGGGGCAGCGCCGGAGGCAAGAGGGAGGCAATAGGGAGGCGGAGAAGTATCGGGGTGATGCGGTGCGGATCCGCGCAGGCGAGGCACCGCGTTCAGCGCTCCGACGGGCGAATCGGCACGCCGGGCGGCTGTGGCGCGGGCCGCGACAGCACATACGCCGCGCTGGCCGCGAAGAACACCCCGACGCCGAGCAGCAGCGGCCAGGACGGATGCGCCCCCCAGCAGAACGTGACGAAGCCGAACGCCATGCCGGCCCCGGCGAAGGCCTTGCCTTTGCGGCTGATCGCGCCCTGCTCGCGCCACAGCCGCAGCGGGGGCCCGTAACGGGGATGCTCGAGCAGCCGGCGTTCGAACTTCGGCGAGCTGCGCGCGAAACAGCCGACGGCCAGGATCAGGAAGATCGTGGTCGGCATCACCGGCAGCAGGGCGCCGATGACGCCCAGCGCCACCATGATCCAGCCCAGGCCGAACCAGAGCCAGCGCATCACGGGCGGCCGTGGGGGTCCGGCACCGCAGGCGTGGCGCGGGCGGCGATCATGCGAATTCTTCCTCGACATGACCGTGCACGCTGCGGAAGGCTGCATCGGCCGCATCGATCACCTGCTGCTCCTGCGCGGCGGTCAGCGCCACACCATCCAGTGCGGCGGTGAACTCGCGCCAGTGGCGGGCCGCGCCATCCGGATGCGCGGCCAGATGGCGCGCGCCAAAATCGCTGTCCAGACCAAGCCTGGCCGCCATCTTGTACAGCACGGTGCCACCGAGGTTGGAGCCTTCGGCCACGTACAGCCAGCCAAGCGCGGCCGGCAGCGGCAGATCGCCATCCAGGCGCATCGACGCCGGCAGCGGCAGGGTCTGTTCGAGGTCGGCCAGATCGCGGGCGATCAGCGGCAGACGGCGGCGCTCATCCAGATCGGGCAGCAGCGCGTCCAGCGCGGGGTTGCCGTAGAGCGCATCGATATCGCGGTGGAAGCGGTACTGCACGCGCAGGAATTTTGCGAACAGGTCGCGGCTGGCGAAGATGTCGCCGGCCATGATGCGCTTGTCCAGCGCGCCATGGCTGTCGCGGGTGGCGGCCTTGAGGCGTTGGCTGCGGGGGGCTTCGGGAGTATCGATGACGATCATGGCAGTGCTTGCAGGGAAAGTGGGCGCGGTTCTGTGTTGAAGACGTCTGGCACGGGTGCAACCCCAAGCCCGTGTCGCGTGGACCCGTGTTGCGTCCGTCACATGCCACCGTCACGGCGTTGCCCCGATAATACGGACCACGCCCTGCCACTGGAATGACACGATGATCACGACCGAACCGCGCATGACCAACCTGTTCCTGCAGCTCGGGCTGGACGCCAGCGAGGCGGCGATCGCGGCCTTCATCCGCGACCACCAGCTCTCCAACGACATCCGCCTGATCGAAGCGCCGTACTGGAACGACGGACAGCGCCAGTTCCTCACCGAGCAGCTGCGCTCGGATGCGGAATGGGCGATCGTGGTCGATGAGCTCAGCGAAGCCCTGCACGCCGATGCGACCCAGCAGGCCAACGCCGGCTGATCGGTCGCGCGATGCTGACAGCGGCCGGGCACGGTGTGTGCCGGCCGGATGCACGCAGGGGCCGGCAATGCCGGCCCCTGTCGTGTCCGGGCATCAGTAGCGGTAGGTCAGCGCCAGCCGCACGGTCCGGCCCGGTGCGGGCATCACACCCAGCGCCAGCGGATCGAGATAGTAGCGATCGGTCAGGTTGTCCACGTTGAGGTCCACCGCGAACTGCTCGCTGGCCTGCCAGCTGGCGAACAGGTCGACGATGGTCGCCGGGCGGTACAGCTGCTGGATCGCCGAGAGACCGACGTTCCATTCCTTGTCCAGCCTGCTGATCGGGCCGGCGTTGTGGATCACCCGGGTGCCAACGCTCAGGCGCTGGTCGAACAGCCGCGAACCCAGGGTCAGGTTGACGTTGTAGCGCGGCGGGTTCTGGGTGTTGCTGTAGGACCCTTCGAAGCCACCATCGACGCAGTCCGGCGTGTTCTGCAGTTCCTCGATCTTCCGCTGGATGCCGTAGGCGCGGCGCTCGGCGGCGATGTCCGGCGCACAGGTCTTGGCCTCGATGTAGTAATGCGCGGACAGATCGGCGAACACCGTGCCGCTGTCATAGCTGGACTGGAACTCCACGCCGGAGACCTTGAAGCGGTCCACGTTGCGGATCAGGCCGGCCGACAGGGTGCGGTAGTCGCGGGTGATCAGATCATCGATGCGCGTGTTGAAGTAGGCCAGCTTGAACCCGGCCTGGTCGCCCTCGGTGAACAGGCCGTGCCGCACCGTGCTCGCGCCGATTTCCCAGGTCCCTGCCCGCTCCGGCTTGAGCTCACCGGTCGGCTTGGCCGCAGTGAACAGGCCCAGCGTGGTCTCGAACAGGCTCGGCAGCTTCACGCCTTCGGCGTACTTCACATACACCATCGTGTCTTCGTCGAAGCGGTAGGCAACACTCGCGCTGGGCATGAAGGCACTGTCGCGGCGACGGATCGGCTGCGACCAGGTCCAGCTGACCGGCACGCGCAGATCCTCGGCGTCATCCGCATCGTAGAAGTTCCAGCCGGTGATGTCGCCGACCGTGCCCTTCTCGTATGGCGAGGCCAGCAGCGAGGCCTCGGTGAACTGGCCATTGGCGTCCGGATACCAGTTCAGCATGGCGATGCGTTTGGCACGCCATGCCGGCAGGTTCGGGTTGCCCTCCAGCAGCTGGGTGTAGCGGTACTGACCGATCACGCCGTAGCTATCCGGCGTGGCCAGGCGGTTGCGGTCATGCACGTTGACGCGGTTGTAGCGCCCGCCGAGCACCACTTCCCAATGCTCGTCCGGCTGCCATTTGAACGAGGCCACCGCGCTGTATTCCCTGCGCTCGGCATTGCGCAGGAAGCGGTTGTTGACCAGGTCGTCGTGCATCGCCGGCGAGTGCGGGCCGGGGCCGACGTCCTCGTCGCTGAAGGACAGGCCGTAGTCCAGCGTGAACAGGCCGGCACCGGAATCCAGGTGCGTGGTGTTGCCCACGTCGAAGCCGAGCCGGGTCTGGGTCAGCTCGTTGCGGTAAGCATCCTTGTAACCCGGATCGGTGTTGAACGACGGACCGTCGTACCACTCGGTGCGGCGATCGAAGTACCACGGCGTGATCCCGGTCAGGCCGTTGTACATCAGGCTGTCGGCGTCGGTGTACCAGAGGTTGGCCTTCAGATCGATCAGCTCGTTGTCCGGGTTGAAGCGGTAGCGCAGGTTGTAGGCATCCATGTCGACATGGCCCGGATCCCACTGCGGCACGCGGTCGCGGTCCACGCGGATGATCTGCGAGGCCATGATCTCGCCGGCGGTGCCTTCATAGCGGCGATAGCCGGCTTCCAGCGTCTGGTTGTCGTCGATGCGCCAGGTGCCCTTCAGCAGGAACGACTCCGAGCGCGAGGAGGTGTTGAACACCTCGGTGTCCGGCGGATTCAGCGGCGCCAGGGTGCGGCGGGTCTGCGGGAAATCATCGTAGCCGTGCTTGCCCGAGAAATAGTTGCCGTTCTCGCGCCATGCGTAGGCCGCCACGAGGTCGAAACGATCCCAGTGCCTGGCCGTGGCGATGTTGAAGAACTGGCTGCCCAGCGCGCTGCGGTCGGTACGCGGTGCGGCGTCGTAGGCGGGCACGTTGTTGGCGCTGGCATTGGCCATGCCGGTGCGCACGCGCAGCCCGGCATCGCGCCCCTCGCGGAGCACGTCCTCGATCTTCAGCGTTTCCATCTCGACCACGCCACCGATGCCGCCGGAGGCGTTGACGCCCAGGCTCGGGCCCTTGGTGATGGTGATGTTGGAGATCAGGTCCGGATCGAGATACGTGCGCTGCGACTGGCCCGCGTAACCGCGGTAGGTGTCCATGGTCGACTGCCCGCCATCGATGATCACCGGGATGCGGCTCTGGCCCTGGATGCCGCGGATGTTCACGTCCAGCGCGTTGGCGGTACGCGGGTCACCCGCGGTGACGCCGGCGACGCCCTTGACGATGTCCGCAGTGGAGGTACCGCGGAAGCGTTCGATGGTGGCGCGCGCGATGTAGGCGCTGGAGCCGGCGGTGCGGTACACATCCAGCGCGCGTTCGGCATCGCTGCCGCCGTCGATGCGGTCACCGGCCACGCTCAGCGCGTCGGTGACGATCAGGCCATC
This sequence comes from Stenotrophomonas sp. TWI700, assembly GCF_039673645.1. NCBI lineage: Bacteria > Pseudomonadati > Pseudomonadota > Gammaproteobacteria > Lysobacterales > Lysobacteraceae > Stenotrophomonas > Stenotrophomonas sp. TWI700. The sequence goes on from NZ_JBDJMB010000011.1 coordinate 105,874, forward strand.
GTCACCAGCCGCCACCGCCGCGCGCTCCAGGGTCACCGCGTCGGGGCCTACCGGGCGCATGCTCAGCCCACTGCCCTGCAGCAGGCGCAGCAACGCCGCCGGCGCGTCCATCTGCCCGGTCACCGGGCTGGAGATCACCCCCTCGGCCAGCGCGGCCGGATAGGCGACCTGCACCCCGGACTGGCGCATGTAGGCGCGCAGCGCATCGGAAAGCGGCTGGGCGGGAATGTCGAAACGCAGGGTCGCCGCAGCGGACGTCGGGCCGGACTGGGCCAGTGCCGGCAGTGCGGGCGCGGCCGCCAGGCCGGCAGTGAGCAGGGCGATGCAGAGACGTGACGGGCGCGGACGATGGCCCGCGCGGGTGGAAATGCGCATGGAAAAACCTGTCAGAGGATCAGTGCCGCAGAGGCGGGTCACCCGCACGCAGGTGCGGATGCAGCGGACGTACGTGGCGGCGGCGGGTACGTTATGCCGATAAGACGAACGAACGGGGCGCAGCCCCAAGACCAATGCGCGTGCGTGACCTGCCTGGCGCGCGGATGCCATGACGGCACCGCGTGCGGTATTACTCCGTCGTAGTCGTGGTCGTGGCCGGTGCGACGATCGCCACGCCCATCGGCAGCCGGGTGACGGTCAGTCCAGCGCTCACCGCCAGCGCGTCCAGGGCCTGCTCTGGCCGGTCGATGCGGAAGGCCGCATTGACCGACGGCAGGGTCGACAGATCCCCGCGCACGAACGTAGCGCCGGGCCGATAGCGCGCGATGCGCCGGACCGCATCCTCGACACCGGCCGCCTCGATCAGCAGTTCACCCTCACGCCAGGCCGCGATCCGGTCCAGCGCCACGTCCTCCTGCCGCGTGACCCGCTCGCCCGCTGCGAAACGCGCGCGCTGGCCCGCATCCAGGTAGGTCCAGCCCGTGCGGTCGGCCGCCGCGACGCGAACCCGTCCCTGCTCGACGATCGTCTCCACGTGATCGTCTTCGCGCGCAACCGCGAACGCCGTGGAGATGTCTTCGATCACGCCGCCCTGCGCATCCACCTGGAACGGACGCGCCGGATCAGGCGTCACCTGGAACCAGGCCTGCCCGCGCAGCAGCGCGATGCGGCGCACCTGGCCGTCGTAGCGGACCGCGATCGCGCTGTCGGCATCGAGCACGGCGCGGCTGCCATCGGGCAGCGCCACGGACTGGATGCCCGTCCCGCTTCGGTGATCCGCCTGCAGCCGCAGCCACGCCTCCGGTGCCACCCAGGTCAGTGCGAGCAGCGCCGCGGTGGCCACCGCCGCGACGGGCCAGCGCGCACGACGCCGCGACCGTGTCCCGGCCGGGGCCGATGCCGGGCGCGGCCCGAGGCTGCGCCACAGCTGGCGCTCGTATTCGAAGGTGCGGCGATTGTCCGGCTCGGCCAGCCACTGCTCGAACGCCTGCATCTGCGTCGGTTCGACCGCCCCGGAGGCCAGCCAGGCAATCCAGGCACGGGCCTGGACGGCAGCAGGATCGGACGGCGGCAAGGGTCGGGACATCGGAGGTGGTTCTTGCGGGCTCATGGCTGGCGGGGGTCGCGCGGTCGCGCGCGGACGACGAAGATGCCGGAAGGGACGGCATTATGATCAAGACGGATGGGAAACGGGCTTCCCCAAGCCCGCGTGCATGACGCTCAGCGCCCGCTGCGTGCCCAGGCCAGCCGCTGCAGCGCGCTGCGCACATGGTTTTCGACGGTTGTCACCGACACGCCCTGGCGTCTGGCGACCTCGACCTGGGTCATGCCCTGCAACCGGTTGAGACGGAAGATGGTACGGGTGGGCTCGGGAAGATGCCCGGCCGCTTCCAGCACGCGCTGCAGCTCGTCCTGCGCCATCGCCTGCTCTTCGGTCGAGAGCACTTCGTCCGGCCCCCACAGATAATGGTCGGCCAGCAGCCGCGAGCGCCGGGTGCGTTCACGGCCATGATCGGTCGCCAGGTTGGCCGCCAACCGATACAGGTAGGCCCGGGGATTGCTGATCGACTGGCCGCCGTCCACGCTGCGGGCCTTGAACCAGATCGACTGGATCACATCCTCTGCGCCGCCGTCACTGCCCAGGATGCGCTGGACCAGACGCAGCAGCGCCGGGCGCTCGCGGATCAACAGCTCGGTGAGGGTGGTGGCGTTGGAGGACATGGGGCCGATGCACGAAGCGGGACCGCCGGAGGGCGGCCATCCGTAAGGCGCGGCATGTTACTCCCCAAATGAGAATGAGTCACGTTTGAGCGCGTGGCACTACAGGCACTCGGTCAGCCCGTCATAGATGCTGTCCGAGGTTCCCGGCAACGCGACATGCAGTGCGTCGCCCGCCTCCAGGGTCTGCAGCAGAACCGGGAGCAGCGTGTCGTCCTGCAGCGGTGCCCGGCAGGCCCAGGTCCGTGCGTCCACCGCGATCCGGCCGGTGGCGGTGTCCACGCGTGCGGTGCTGCCGGTAAACGTCCACAGGCATTCCCCCACCCGCCCCGTGGCGGCCTCCACCGAACAGCGGAAACGCAGCGCCTGCAGGTTGTGGTAGTCGCCTTCGCAGAAGGTGTCGCCACAGATGTCATCGAAGCCGCGCACCAGCCGCGCTTCCACCGCACGGAAGCGTTCCCAGCCTTCGGACTGGGTGGGGTACACCCGGGCATCGACGTAGGGCCCGGCAGCATGGCCGGTGGCGACGGCAGTACAGCTGGCAAGCATCAGCAGCACGCGCGGAATGAAGCTCTTCATCGGCAGTCTTCCTGTACGAAGTGAGAGGGACGCCCAACCGGTCAGTTGAGGCAGTCGATCAGGGCGTCGTGCATGGATCGGCCCGACCCGGGCAACGGTCTGCGCAACGGGTCGCTCAGCGCCAGGACCGCATGCAGTGCCTCCACCGGCGTGTTGGCCCCCAATGGCGTGGCGCAGGCCCAGGTCCGGCTGTCGGGGACCACCTGGCCGGTGCCGCCGTCCACCTCAAGGTTGCCCGCGCCGATCACCAGGCTGCAGGCATGGACCGTGCCGCTGGGCGCATGGACCGAGCAGCGGAACTGCAGCGCGATGTGGTTGCTGTACGCGCCCTCGCAGTAGGTGTCGCCACAGATATCGTGGAAGGCGCGGATCAGGTGGTCTTCGAGGGCGTAGAAGCGATCCCAGTTGGCCTCCTGGTGCGGGAAGTCGACCAGGTCGACATAGGCGTCCTGCCGGCCGGAGGCGCCACTGGCGCCGGTTGTCAGCAGCAGTCCCAAGGCCAGCGATACGGTCGCCAGCGGGTTCATCAGCATCATCACCAGGCTCCAGACGGGTTGGCTGCCATGATCGGCGGCCGCGCCGGGCGGGGACATCGGCGCCAACCGCGCCGCTGCGTGGGGATTTCCGGCAGCCGTGCCGGCTCTCCCGCCCGCGGCAGGGTCGGTCAAACACCCTTTGCGCCCCCGGCCGCTGCACGGCGGCCGGCAAAGGCATAAAATGGCGGACTTTGCGCCCTACCCCCTCTCAGCTGGAGCACACCCATGGGTCTGGAACTCGTTTCGCCGGGCAAGAACCCGCCGGAAGAAATCAACGTCATCATCGAGATCCCGAAGGATTCCGAGCCGGTGAAGTACGAAGTGGACAAGGAAACCGGCGCGATCTTCGTCGACCGCATCCTCTCCACCCCGATGCGCTACCCGTGCAACTACGGCTACGTGCCGAGCACCCTGTGTGGCGACGGCGATCCGGCCGACGTGCTGGTGGTGCTGCCGCTGCCGCTGGTCCCGGGCTCGGTGGTGCGTTGCCGTCCGGTCGGCGTGCTCAAGATGAGCGATGAAGCCGGCAGCGACGAGAAGATCCTGGCCGTGCCGATCTCCAAGGTGTTCAGTGGCTATGCCCACGTCGAGGACATCGAGCAGGTGTCCAGCCACTGGCTGGAGCGCATCGGCCACTTCTTCGAGCACTACAAGGACCTGGAAAAGGGCAAGTGGGTCAAGCTCGACGGCTGGGGCGGCGCCGCCGAAGCCAAGAAGATCCTGGTCGAAGCGCACCAGCGCTACCTCGGCAACATCGCCTGAGAATGACCCCATCGCTCCGGCACAGCGCTGCCGGAGCGATGCGCATCACGTTTTTTCAATGCGGCACATCACTATTCGTGCCGGATTGGGTACATTGCGTCTCTTCACACCGTCCACGGTGCGTTTCACCGTGGTCAGCCAGGGGACCGTGTCGTGCGCATTCTGCTTGTTGGGGACGAAGCCAGCCTGTCGGCTGAGCTGTTGGAATTCATTGCCGATCTTGGGGAAGAGTGGCAACCACTGACCGCTACCGATGGCCAGAGCGCCATGGGCATCGTCGCCGGTTCGCCGGTGGATGCGGTGATCGTGTGCCCGCAGTTGCCCGATCTCAACGCCACCACGCTGCTCGGCCAGATCCGTACGCTGCGCCCTGAGACCATCCGCATCGCGCTGGTGGATGCCGAGCACGGCAACCGCCCGCCGCCGGCACGCCTGATCGGCGTGGCCCATCGCTTCCTGCCGATGCCGCTGGCCCCGGAAGTACTGCTCGAGGCCCTGACCAGCCTGGAAGAGCTGCGCGAGCTGCTCGACAGCGCGCGCCTGCGCAGCGCCATCGGCCGGATCGAGAAGCTGCCCTCCCCGCCGCATCTGTACCTGACCCTCACCCAGGCGCTGGAACACGACGACGACACCAATACCGCCGACGTGGCCAAGCTGGTCGCGGCCGACCCGGCCATCGCGGCCAAGGTGCTGCAGTTGTCCAACTCCGCCTTCTTCAACAACGGCCGGATCATCTCCGACCTGCGCACGGCGGTGACCCGCCTGGGGCTGTCGACGCTGCGCGACCTGGTACTGGCCAGCGAAGTGTTTTCCGCCCAGCCGCTGTCCGGAGCCGAGCGCAACTCACTGCAGCAGCGCGCGCTGCTGGCTTCGCGCCTGGCCGCCAAGCTGTTGCCCGACTCCAGCGCGGAACTCGGCGCCACCGCCGCCCTGCTGGCGGACATTGGCCTGCTGCTGCCGGGCGTGCGCAACGAGCGCACGCCGGACGACGCGGCCGACGATCGCCCGGGCCACGCCGAGGCGGGTGCCTATCTGCTGGGACTGTGGGGCCTGCCGATGCCGATCATCGAGGCCGTCGCCTTCCACCTGCAGCCGCAGCGCTCGAACACCCGCAGTTTCTGGGTGACCGGCGCGGTGCACGTGGCGCTGGCGCTGATCAATGGCGACCCGGTCGACGAGGAGTACCTGCAGCGCGCCGGCGTGCTCAACAAGCTGCCGCAGTGGCGCGATCACGCCAATGGGCTGATGGGATTGGTGGCTGCGGAGTCGTAAGCCGGCGGGTGCGGCGCGGCGATGCAGTGATGAGAGGCGGGCCCGGTGGGGGGCTCGCCTTTTTTGTTGCCGGGAGAGGGAACGCTTGTTTGCCATCGTCTCTTCCATTGCACTGCTGAAGAACGTCTCTACACACGTGCCGTCCGTCACACGCCGATGGCATTGCCTGAAGCAGTTGATGGAGACAACCCTGGCCAAGTCACTCGCATGGGCAGCCTCCGGACTCCCGTCCTGGGGGATAACAATCTGATCGAAGACCATGAAACCGCCTTCCCTTTGTGACCGAGGGCTAGGTAGCCGCCTCCTCCCAGCCACACCCAAGCCCCATTTCCTTATGGTCCGACGGATGTCGCTAACCCATTGCGCACAGACGAGCCATTCACACGGAGCGCCTCCCAATTGCCCAGAAGATGACTGAGAAGGCCAGCATTGCCGCAATGAAAATCGCGGCAAACACACTGACATCCATCCAACTCAGATCAAATCCTTGGAAAAAATGGACGCGCCAACCTTCTACGTCGTCCCATCCAAGCCAGTACGGATAGGGCGGGACCGCAATCATGATCGCGGCAAAGGCCGCCCCTACCCACTTTAGCTTAGGCAGTACAACGGATAGAAGAATGCTACCAAGGATTACTGCCACCGCGACGACCAAGCCAATGTCCGACCACCTGGAAGAAATCATCGAAAGTCCTGGAAGAATCAGGACTCCGATAGCCAGAGTTAGGGCAAGAACCCGAAATAGTAGCCCTACCACTCTGCACTTAGTGCGCGTCATCTACATTCCTCTGGTTATGGTCAATCCAAACGTTGTTGATGTATCCAGACAGTACCGGAATAGCTTGGGGAATTGCCCAGCCTTCGCCAATAGAGATTGCCTGTCCACCGACAGACCCACGAAGGACGTAACCGAAATGCAGGCCATGTCCAGGCTGCGTTACGTTGATGACCCAAGTGTTTCCGTTTTGGTCAGTTGCACTGTAGCTATTCACTGGACTATCACCACTTCCCCCTGGAAGTAAACTTCCGAATTTTGCAAGTAACGCCCGGCCACCCTCAGTCGGAGTGGCATTATTTGGCGTTCCCGTTGGCGTTGCGGGTTTGTCATTGCCCGGCGTTGGATCATTGACTATCGACTGCTGTACGGAGCGATCTGACTTTTGATGTGAAGTACGTACGTCATATACGTGACTCGTAGAGCTTCCACTCTTTTGGATGCCTGAAACGCCTGAGGGTGTAGGAAATGAAACTACGACGGGGATGCGGCTGCCAGTCACCGGGACTCGGCACCTCGTGACTCCATCAACTGACACACAATCGCGCCCATCTGGATCCGTGAAGCGATAGGGATTATTGGCTGCGTAGCTGTAACGATTGAAATTCAACCCTGGACCGGCTGCAACTGGATCGATTGAAAGGAACCTTCCTATCTGAGAATCGTAGTAACGCTGCTGCATATAGACCAAGCCAGTAGCCGCATCCTGCACATGCCCGGTATAGCCAGGGCCGTCCTGCACGTCCGGGAGCAACTGCGTCCCGTACGGTTCATACGTGCGGCGCTCGATCACCTGGCCGTTGGCATTCGTAACCGCAACGATGGAACCCAGTGCATCGGTATGGATGTACTTGACCGTTTCCTGCATGGATGCCTGCGCTGAAGCACTCACCAGCATCAGGCACGCGGCGATCATCCCCCCGCGCGCGTTCATGGCCGCTTCCTAAAGCGAATCGGAATGCCACTGCCGGGGTCTGTGGGAATGATGTCCACGCGTTGTGTGGCCGGTGCGGACCAGGCCGAACAGCCGGTGGCATTGCAGGCACGCACCACGTGTGCAGTCGCGCATTGCGCCGAGTACGGCGGCTGATTGTTCAGCCACAGACCACCGGCGGAGGCGTTCGGCCCGTCGTATTGCTGCTGGTACAGCTGTCCATTGGCGTAGGCGTACAGCTGGTAGCGGTCCGCATACGCAATCGGGGTCCAGCGCACTTCGCAGGCGATCTTGATCGGGTAATGGCTGGTCTGCAGCTTGGTTGACCCGGTGATGGCCGGTACGTCTGGAATCCGCAGCACCTGCACGTTGGCCTGCGGGGAGTACGGGCCACAGCCGGCGCGGTTGCAGCCACGCACGCGGTAGCCCCACGCGCCCGAACTTCTCCCGGCTACCGACTTGCTGCGTTCGCCGCCGTCGTGAATCAGGTTGGCGGCACCACCGCGGTGCTCCTGCAGTTGGTAGTGGGTCACATGCGGCAACGCGCCCCACACCACCACGAAGCTCCCCGTTGTGTTGCTGGAGGGGACACTCAAGGCGGGCGCAACCGGCGGAGGCACGGTGACGGCCACCGCATGCACGGCCGAAGGTTGGCTGCAGCCGACGTTGTTGCAGGCCAGGGCCCGATACCGATAAGTGCCGGTCTGACGACCATTCAGGGTGACCTGGGTGGTGGTGGCGTTGTGCACCTGCGTCCAGCTGCCGCCGTTGAATCCCTCTTCCAGCTGGTAGTGGGAGGCGCCCGTGCTGGCCAACCACCGCAGTGTGAGGCTGCCGGTCAGGCTTTCCGCAGGGCCGGTCAAGCCACCCGGAACCGGCGGCGGATAGATCACCTGGAGCGGATTGCCACCCTCCAGATGTGTGCTGCATCCATAGGGATTGCACGCCATCACGCGGTAGCGGTAGGTACCGGCCGGCTTGCCGGTAAACACGTGCTCCAGCGCGACGCCATCGTACTGATCGGCCCACGCGCTGCCGGCATGCGTCTCCTGCAGCACATAGCGGGTGGGACCCTTTTCGCGTGGCATGGGGGGCTGCCAGCGGATTCGATAGTTGCCGCTGGCGCCGATGGCCGGCACGGTGATCCCCGATGGTGGACTGGGAGGCCGGCGGACGAAGATGGCCGCCTTCGTACTCCAGCGGCCGCACCCGGCGGCATTGCAACTGCGGACCTGGTAACGGTAGTGGCCTTGCGTTTTGCCCGTTACCGGATGCTCTCGTCCGCCGCCGGTGAAGACCGTCTTCCAGGGCCCGCTCGACTCGGATTCCTGCAACTCGTAACTGGCCGCACCGGTGACCGCGCTCCACTGGACACCGTAACTTCCATCAGTGCTGTAGCCGGGAAGGATCAGCGTGGGGGCCGCAGCGACGATCGTGCCTTCGACCTGGGCGACCTGGCTGCCATTGAGCAGGATGTAGTCGACGGATCGGGCCTGACGCGTGTTGTGCTGGGTCCGCAGCACCCCGTCCTGCCCGTACATCGAGGTAATGCTGCCGAGGATGGGACGGTCGGCCTGGATACGGCGCCCGTGGCCGTCGTAGCGGTAGCGCTCCTGATCCACAGCCTCGCGCAGTCGGTTGCCTGCGTCGAACCGATACACCTGACCGTTCTTTTTTGCCAGATTGCCCTGCTCGTCGTAGTCCAGGCCGATGACCGTTGCCCGGCCCTCCGCCTGCATGACGTTGGTCAGCCGGTTGCGCGCGTCGTAGTGATACGCGTGGTCGCGACCAGCAATCTGGACCGCCAGTAGATTGTCCAGTACGTCGTAGCGGTAGCGCGCCGCATCGAACATCGGCGAGGTGGTTGTGGTCAGCCGGTCCAGGCCGTCGTACTGCATGTCCCGATTGCCGCGGTTGCCGGGCAGGCCGTCGCTGATGGCGGCGACATTGCCATTGCCGTCATAGTCGTAGCTGTCATCCAGCACCGCCTCACCACCGACATCGCGGCTGCGCTCGGGCAGGCCGCGCGCATTCTGCTGCAGGGTATGCACCACGCCGTTGCCATAGGTGAAGCGCGCCATGGCCCCGTTGGGGAAGTAGCGCACGTCGGTCGCGAACGCGCCGGCCCGGGTGGGCTGTCCCAGCGCGTTGGGGGCATAGGCGATGTGGCGGCCAGAAGGATAGACATGCTCAGCCAACCCGCCCGTCGCGGTGTAGCCATAACCGATGGCCCAGCTCACGCCGTCGACCTGGGCGACGCTTTCCCCGGTCAGCATCCCCCGCTTGTTGTAACTGTAGGTATTGGTAACCGCGATGGCGTCGTTCTGGGTGGTGATGGCCCGGACCTTGCCATCCGGCCAGTAACTCCACTGCTGGTCGCCGCTGCCGTCCGGGAACAACATTGCCGTCAATCGATTGCGGACATCGTAGCGGCGTTGTACTGCGCGTCCCGAGCTGGCCGCCTGCGCGGTATTGCATTGCGCCGTATCGGTCAGGCTCAACCCGGCCGCGAGCCAGAGTGTGTTTCCGGATGCGTCATAGTCCATCACGGTGGCCGCGCTCTCTGGCTCGATGCTCTTGCACAGCCGCCGATACCGGTCGTAGACGTAGTGCCGCGTCACTGCCACGGTGCTGTCTGCATTGCGACGACGCATCGAGAACGGAAGACCGAACGGATCCCGGGAGATATCCGTATACGTGCCCTCTGGATGGGCAATCGACACCGGCCACTGGGTGACGGGCTGGTCGTAGGCCTGGTAGGTCGTGGTGGTTGACTGGCCACGCGGATCGGTCTGCCGCTGCTTGAAATCTGCCAGGTAATCGGTGGTGGTCACCAACCGGCCAAGCTCGCTGTCCTGCTCCTGGCGAATGACCCGACCCAGCGCGTCGAAGGCCGTACGCGTGCCGCCGACGGCATCGGCATGCGACCCCAGCCCACGCAGTGGATAGGACTCGAACACTCTGCGCCCGAGCAGGTCGTAACGATGCACGGTCTGGCTCGCGGTACCGCCCGGATCCGCGGCGTCGAACCGCTCCTCGACCACCGGCCGCCAGAACGCGTCGAAGTAAGTGATCTGGCGGCCAGCCCCCGTGCTGACCGTCTGCTGCCAATGGCCGGCGGGCAGGCCGTACCCGGCTGTGTCCGACCGGTTGAAACGGGACAGCGTCGGCTGCCAGGCGACGCTGTCGTTGTCCGGATAGTCAATCCGCGTCAGGCGGCCCGCCGGGTCGTAGTCGTAGCGGGTGGCATGGCCATTCTCATCGACCACCGAACGGATCCAGCCGTGATCGTCCACGCTTGCCGCCTGCACGTTGCCATCGGCATGCCGGATCGACTGCGGGACGCCCCGCTTCCACGCCGAGAGCGCGGTGGCGTTGCCGTTGCCATCCTGCACGCTCGCCACAGTGCCGTCGGCGTGGTAGCCGAGGGTTTGCTGCAGCAAGCCGAACCGGTACTGCCGCCAAGGCCGGTCGGCCGTGTCGTAATCGGTCTGCGACACCTGCACTACCGGGGAGGGACTGGTCTGGGTCAGTGTGCGGACCTGACCCAACACCCACTTCGCCGTATTGTCGTGATAGGTGGTGGCCTCGCTACGCAGGTATCGCCCGTAGTCCAGGCTGCTGGCCTTGGTTACCTGGATGGGACGGGCGAACGCATCGAAGGCGCTCACCGTGTGCTGGAACGTGGCGCCGTCCTGCTGGATCGTCGTTTGCCTGGCCGGCCGCAATCGCACCGCCATCGGATCATCGGGACCGTAATGGCCGGTGCCATAGATATCCGGGAAGGGCTGTGCGGATGCTTCTTCGTTGCTGACGTAGGTGGTCGCCTCGGAGCGAAGCACCTTTCCGTCGGCGGCCAGGGTGCGCGATTCCAGTAGCTTGCCGTCATTGACGCCATAGCGGATGCCGAATACCTGCTCGGAAATCGAACCATCCGGCTGCCAGATACGTGTGGTCTTGCGGTCGGGACAGTTGTTGCCATGACGGCATTGGGGTCCACTGGACCCGTACGACCATGTCTGTTCAGCCACTCCAGGGCCAGCCAGGGTTTTGTCCAGGATCGCGTAGAGATCGAAATAGTCCGGAATCTGCAGGGTGTACTCGAACAGCGGCGACAACGGGATCGGGCTGCCAACACAACTTCCGGACGGCACAGCAGTGCGATGCTGACGGTGGTATCCAAAGCGGAAGCGACCGGTGGCGCCCGAGGGATGCGTCGCAGTAAAGGTGAAGCGATCTTCTGCCGGAAACGGCTCCGGACAGTTGCGATCATTGATGGTATTGACGTCCAGCTGGTGATACTCCGGACCGAGCATGCCGGGACAGCCCATGCCCACCCCCGTGCACCCATCCGTGTCTTCGTACCCGTACTGCCACGAGGAGCCATCCGGTCGTGTGACCCGGGTCAGCAGATGATTCTGCAGGTTCAGACCGAACGTGATCGGCGCGTACTCGTAGCGCCATGTCCGCCCATGCGCGGTGACCTGCGTGATGGTGTTCCCGCTATAACCCAGGTCGATGCGACGCCCATCGCTGGCTTCGATGGTGACCAGCCGATCGTCGTTGTAGTGGTAGTTGACCCAGTTGCCATGGCGGTCTTCGACCCGACTGGCCATCAGGAAAACCTGGGTGCGGCCGCGGGTGCGCAGGTTCGCACCGATCGAACTCACCAGGTATTTGGAGAGCCTGCCGCCGCCACGCTCGCGACCGGCATTGAGGGTGTAGCGCGTTCCGTCGGAGGTGACCACCACAAAGCCTTCGCCGGGGTAGCCGTTGGTGGTCCCGGAAACGCAGGTGACGCTGGTGAAATCCTGCGCGACATACGGATAGCTGGCCCCGTCGGTGGGACGATGGGGATTGCGGAAGTCGACCCCCAACAGATCCCGATCGCCCTCGCCGGGCAAGTGGATGCGGATGCCCGAGTAGAAGTCGCCGATATCAAACGGCGGATAGGGAATCGGCGGCCCCCATCTGCCCGGCGTGCAGCGCCGGCGATCAGGACTGGGCGAACTCCATTCGTTCCATTTCGTCTGACCGTCGAAGGTTCCATGGATGTAGGGAATATCCAGATCCCACACACCAAAGCCGCCGAAGTTCTCCAGGTCCGAGCGGGGCTCGATCTTGAAGCGGCGCTTCACTTGAACCGGCAGCGCATTGTTCCCCGGCAGATCGACATCGACGATGGAGAATTCGGTCGCACCGTTGTACTGGCTGATGGAATCCCCGAACAGGTCGGAGGTCAACGGTGCGACTTCCTGCGCTGCTCGAATCTTCTTTGCGTGTTCCTGATAGGGCATCAAGGGCGTCAAACCGTGCACGTGCTCCACGGCACACAGCGCCAGCAAGGCACTGCACGACACCTGCCACCACCACTTCTCCGCCCTACCTTCCCCACCCTTGCGGCGGCGACACGTCGACCTGCTGCGATCCCATTCCATTCCAAGCCCCCACGCTGGATGCACCGGCCGCGCCGCTGCCTGATGTACACGCTAGCGATCGAGCTGCAGCGATCACATCGGAGGTCGCCGCTTTGGAATGACGGAACTTATGGGGTCGAGCTGCAGAGAAATCTGCAATTGGTGTGGGACTTGTGGGGGAGGCCCAATGAAGAGAGGGCGGACCTTGCGGCCCGCCCTCTGTTGTTCTGCACAAGTGACTGGATGGATCAGAAGCGTCGGGGATACTTCAAGGACAGGAGACAGCCGCTCGACATTGCCGTAGTGGCGCGATCACGCCAATGGATTGATGGAGCTGATCGCCAGCGACGCCGGAGCGCGCGAGGGTATGTGCCAAGGATGGCGCGCCGTGATGGCGCGCCATCGTCGTTTCAGCGCTGCGGACAGGCGTCCAGCACGCACAGGCGCCACATCTGCTCGCAGGCGGCGGGCAGTTCGCCAGAGTTGACGCACTCGACACGCAGGGTGTCGCAGTAACGGCCTCCCTTGCAGACAATGAGGCCGGCCGATGCACTTCCCGCCACGGCCAGTGTGCCGAGGAACACGCCGGCGAGTTTTTGAGCGAACGTCATTTTCATATCGAGCCCTCAATCGTCCGTCATTGGACCGATTGACGGTATCAACTGAAATTCACCAAATAATGTGAAGCAGATCACCATCCGCTAAAACTCAGAATTTCCTTACCCCACAATGAAAAGAGGGCGGACCTTGCGGTCCGCCCTCCCTTTTTTCGCACCAATGCTTCGATGGATCAGAAGCGCTGGGTGTACTTCATGTACAGGAAGCGACCGATGTCGAAGCCGCCGTAGTAGGCGAAGCTCGAGTTCGGCTGCGTGAACATGATCGGGCCCTGCTTGTCGAACAGGTTGTTCGCACCCAGCGCGATCGTGGCATCCCACGGCGCGTTGTAGCTGACCTGCAGGTCGTGGAACGTGTTCGAACCCGTCTTGCGGACCGGCATTGCATCGCCGTTGACGTAACGGTCCGGCAGGGTGCACGGACGTGCAGCGACGCAGTCTTCCTTCATGCCCGAGTAGTAACGGGCCATGTAGGACACGCCGAAGTCGCCACGCGACCAGGTGATGCCGACGTTGGAACGGACGCGGAACAGGCCGGCGTCGCCAACCTTGCCTTCCATGACCGTGTTGCCTTCACCGTTCTGGGTTTCTTCGTCGTACTTGGACAGGTAGCTGGTCTGCCAATCGATGGCGAACTGACCAATCGACAGTTCCGGCAGGCGGTACTTGATGCCCAGGTCGTAGCCTTCGGTTTCCATGCGGCCCAGGTTGGCCAGGCCGTAGGTCATCGAGTTGATGTGACCATCGGCTGCACGGGTATGGCTGGCGCAACGCGATGCGTCACCGGCCACGTAGCACTCGCGCAGGATACGGTCGACGCTGTCAGCGATGATCATGTCGCTGATTTCGTACTTGTACCAATCCAGCGAGATGTCCAGGCCCTGCACCCAACGCGGGCTCCAGACCATGCCGAAGGTGGTGCTCTTCGAGGTTTCCGGCTTCAGGTTCTCGTTGGAGCCGGAGATGAACTGGTCCGGCGTCGCGCACGGGGTCGCGGTGCACGGGGTCAGGCCCTGGCCCACCTGGGTGTAGCCCACCGGCACGCCAGCAGCAGAGCACGAGGCGTTGCCGTTGACGCTGCCCGGCGCGGTGATGCCGCACGGATCGGTGTACGACTCGAAGCTGCTGTTCAGGCCGCCGTACAGATCGTTGATCGACGGAGCACGGAAGCCCTGAGCGTAGGTACCACGCACCAGCAGTTCATCCAGCGGACGCCAGGTGAAGCCGAACTTGGAGTTGATGGTGTCGCCGAAGTTGCTGTAGTCCGAGTAACGGCTGGCAGCGTTCAGGGTCAGTTCCTTGGCGAACGGCAGATCCGACAGGATCGGCACGTTCAGTTCCAGGTAGAACTCGTCCAGTTCGTACTTGCCCTGGGTGGTCTGAGCGCCCAGGCCGGTCGACTGACCCGACTGCGCGAACGCGTCCGGCGAGAAACGACCTTCTTCTTCACGGTGCTCCACGCCCATCGCGATACCCACTTCGCCGGCCGGCAGCTCGAACAGCGAGCCGGACAGGTTGGCGGTGTAGCTGGTGGTCTTGGTGTAGCCGGTGTCGGTGAAGTACGGGAACAGGAAGGCCTGCGTGGCCGGATCGGCCAGCGAGCCCTGACCGGCCACGCCGTACGGCAGCAGCGGGTTCCACGGGCGGCAGCCGGTGACTGCATCACCCGGGGAGCCGCACTGCGCAACACCATTGCCGTCGATGTAGGAAGCACCCAGCGCCTGGCGAGCCGCGATCAGGCTCATGTCGCCATGGCCGGTCTTGGTCGATTCGTTGCGGTTCCACAGCGCGCCGACGTCCCAATCCCAGGTCTTGCCGCCGAACTCGAAGAAGCCGCTGACGGTCGGCGCAAAGCGCAGGGTCTTCAGCTGGCTTTCGGTGGTACGCGGCATTTCCCACAGGCGACGACGGAAGTCCAGGTCGGTGCCGGTCGGGTTGAACGCACTGTCAGCCGACAGCTTGGTGCCGAAGGCCTGCGACTGGTACGGGTAGCCGGCGATCTGCTGGTCCGTGGTGCGCTCGTTGTAGAGCACGTCCGCGTTGAAGGTGATCGAATCGGTCAGGTCGTAGTTGCCGTTGACGTACACGGACTTACGCTCGATACCGGTCTGAACCATCATCTGCTGGTTGGCATTGACGCGATCAGCCGAGGTTTCGGCGCGGTAGTCGGCACGATTGGTCGGGTCGCCACCTTCGCGCAGGGTGAACCAGCGCTGGTCGGCCGAACCGACGTAGCCCGGCTGGCCTTCTTCCAGGTCCGGCGTCAGGCAGGGCTCGCAGAACGCGCCGTTCTGGTTGATCGGGCTGCTGCCCGAGCCCGGGTAGTTCGGACCGGCATTGCCGTCACGGCTGAAGAAGCGATCGCTCGCCCAGACCGGATCGGCCTTGTAGTACTCGGCGGCCATGGTGATGCCACCGCGCTCGCCTTCCGAACCCAGGGTGAAGGAGTACTGCTTGGTCGAACCGTCGCCCTGGCCGTACTGGCCGAAGTAGACGCTGGCTTCGCCGCCTTCCACGCGCTTGCGGGTGATCACGTTGACCACGCCGGCGATGGCGTCGGAGCCGTAGATCGACGAGGCGCCGTCCTTCAGGATCTCGATGCGCTCGATGGCGGCCATCGGGATCTGGCTCAGATCCTGCAGGCCCGAGGTGGATGCGCCCAGGCGCTTGCCGTTCATCAGGACCAGCGTACGCTGCGCGCCGAGGTTGCGGATGTCGACGTAGTAGCCGCCCACGTCCTCGCCCGAGGCCAGCGATTCCGAACGCGAGATGGCCGGGGAACCGGCCGAGGTCATGTTCTGCAGCACGTCGGCGACGGAGGTGTAACCCTGCTTTTCCAGGGCTTCACGGGTCATCGTCAGGATCGGCTGCTGGGTCTCCATGTTGGCGCCGCGGATGCGCGAGCCGGTGACCGAAATACGGTCCAGGTCAGTGGTGCCGGCAGCAGCTTCCTGCGCCGAGGCGAAGCTCGGCACGAGCGCGAGCGCAATGCCGGCGGGCAGAAGGCCCAGCCGCACTGCAGGAGTACGAAAATTCATTTATCTCTCCGAGGTACGTTAGTAGCGTGTTAAACCGCCTCGGAAAGTTACGATTGCGTTGCAGCTAATTATTTGCGTGATGCAACCAAAGACTTTGCCGATTCTGGCGACAGGTTCGCACCTGCCTCACGATAGCGTGACGCGGACAACCCGAAACGGGCCCGAAACGCCCGTGCGAAGCTGCAGCAGTTGTCAAACCCGCTGGCCGCAGCCACCTCGCCCACCATCATGTCGGTATCACGCAGAAGATCGGCCGCACGCTCCAGGCGCAGGCGCGCCGAGAGCGACTGCGGGCTCTCCGCGTACAGGCTCTGGAACGTCTTGGACAGGTACCAGCTGGAGAAGTTGGTGAGCTCGGCCAGTTCACCGATGCGCACCACGCGGTGGCTGTTGCCTTCCAGGTAGAGGCGCGCACGCTGCATGCGCCCGAACACCTGGCGCTTGCGGCTGCGTGAACGGCCCGGGCAACGCTGCACGCCGGTGGCCATGCCCTGCTGCAGCGCGGCCAGGTGCAGCAACGCCGGGCGCAGACCCTGCATCGGCCGGTCGCTGGTCAGTGCGTCACGCCACAGGCGCATCGCCACGCGCATTTCGCCGCGCGTCATCGTGCCGCGGCCCGCATAGAGGTTGCAGTCGGCCAGTTCGCCCAGCGCGCGCAGCGCATCCGGCGACAGGCTCAAACCGATGCACAGGCCATCGCGCCCGGCCTGCACCATCGGCTTGGAGTCCTTCTCGAAGGCGATCCACTCACGCTGGCGCAGACGGAACTTGCCCTCCTTGGATTCCACCCATGCACTGCCACGCACCTGCATCCAGACCGTGAACGTCGTGCCGGCGGTCTGCAGGCTGCCCAGCCGGGCAACGCCCAGGCAGTTCGGCAACGCGCCATCGTCGATGGCCTTGTCCAGGGAAAGAGATTGACCGCGATCGGCCAGGGAGAGCTGACGCATGACTGCACCGTGAGTTTGCCTTTGCTGGCGTGCAGTTTTGCCAAATCAGGCCACTGCCTTCAGGACGTCTTGGCGAGATTGATCCGAATTCGCCACGACAGCCTCACGAAGAACTTACGAAGGATCTTTTCCCTTCATAAACAGCAGGTTGGAGAAGGCCGGGAAGAACGACGAGCTCGCTTCAGGCAGAGTCATGACCCCGATGTCGGACCCATCGGCCACCGCAAGGGCCACATACACCGCACTGCCGTCCGGACTTGCGCTGAATCCATTGCCGGTGCCCAGTCGATCCGCGTCCAGGCAGTGCGCGCCGTCGCCCGAGGTCGCGCTGAGGCGGGCGAACACCGTGGCGCAGTCGGCGCGGTTGGCGAGGTAATCGATCTGCCCGTTGCCGGAGACGGTCCATGCGCGGTAGCGCCATCGCGAGGGCTGGTCGCTGCGCACCTGGCGGATGCTCTGTGGTGTCAGGGCGGCATCGGCCGACCACAGGCCACTGGCCGACAGGCGGGTGAACAGCACGCGCTCGCCCGCCACGTCATAGCGCGCCTGGGAGACGCCCTCGATGCTGCCCAGCGAGCGCCAGGGCGTGGTGGTGCGATCGAACAGCGACAGACGCATGCGTTCGTCACGATCGCGCTCGACCACCAGCAGCTGTTCCGGCCGCTGCCCGTACAGGGCCTGCAGCGGCTGCGCCACGGGCACCGCAAGGCGCACGGTCTGCTCGTCGCGCGGGGACACTTCGAAGATGGCCGGATTGGCGTGTTCATCACGCCCCAGCACCAGCAGATGGCGGGCATCGCGCGACCAGTCCGGAATCTGACGGGTTTCCGGGCGCAGGCCTTCGATCGGCCGCAGCGATTCAGGGCGCTGCAGGTCCGCCCACCACAGCGCATAGCTGCCGGAGCGGTTGGAGCTGAAGACCAGCTGCCGGCCGTCCGGCGCGATCATGGGCTGTGCATCGCGGCCGCCCGAGGCGAACAGGCGTTCGGGCACGCCCGGGCCCTCGGCCCCGATCGGCACTTTGAACAGCCCGAACTGCGCACGGCGGTGCATGAAGGCCAGCATGTTGTTGCTGCGCGACAACGCCGGCGCCTGGGCATCGTCGAGCCCCAGGTCGCGCAGCGTGCGCGTGCGCGTATCCAGTTCGTACAGGCGTGCTTCGCTGTCCACGCGGCGGCCGAACACGATGTGGCGGCTGTCGCTGCGCCAGGCCCAGCCGCGGATTTCAGCCGAATCGTTGGTGAGCTGTTCCGGCGTTCCGCCCTCGGCGGGGATCCGCCACAGATCGCCGACCTGCGGATTGCGCACGAACACGATCCAGCGCCCGTCGGGCGAATAGCGCGGCGCGTATTCGAAGCTGTCCGCATCGATCGTGTAGTCGAGCGCGGTCCAGCTGCCGCTGGCGATGTTCAGGGTCCGGATGCCGCGATGCGCGTACTTGCCCGACAGGGAGCCGAACAGCAGGCCACGACCGTCCGGGGTCCAGTCGAAGCTGAGCAGCTCGGTGCCATCGCAGCGGGTGACATGACGCAGGGCACCGCCGGTGGCGCTCGAGATGATGACCTCGCAACTGCCGTCCGGGCCGAACCGCGCGAAGGCGATGTCGCGCCCGTTGGGCGACCAGTTTGGGAACCGGTCGGAATACGTGGCCGGCGTATCCATCAGGATGCGTGCCGGCGCGTTGCCGGAGGTCTGCACCTTGATGACACTGCCCTGGCGTGCCGGCGTATCGGCCTCGTAGGCGACCTGCGAACCATCCGGGGACAGCGTGGGATACGTCTCGAAGCCCGAGGTGGCGGTGATCAGCCGGTACGGCCGCTGCGGGCTGCCGATCACCCGGGTGCCATCCTCGATCGCGGCGTCCACCGCCGTGGCGGGCCGTTCGCGCTGTACCAGCAGGGCCGCCATGACCAGCAGGGCGATCAACATCGCCACGCCGATGGCAAGCAGGATATAGCGCCGGGTGCGGCGCCACTGCCGACGCAGCGGGCCGTCAATGCGCCTGCGCGACGGCGCGGTGGCCGGAGGCAGCAGCGTGGCGTCATCCAGCGCGTCGGGGTCGACGCCGTCCACCGCCGCCAGGCCCCGCACGTCCTCGACCGCACTCACGGGCACGAGCAGGCGATAGCCGGTCTTGGCGATGGTTTCGATATAGGCCGTACCGGCCTCTTCGTCGGTGGCGAAGGCCTTGCGCAGCTGGGTGACGGCCTGGGTCAGCACGTCGTTGGTGGGCAGCGTATCCGGCCAGACCTCGGCGAACAGTTCGTCGCGGGTCACCACGGCGCCCGGTGAGCGCATCAATGCCTTCAATACGCCCAGCGCCTTGGGCGTCAACCGGCGCGGGCGACGCACGCCCACCACCATCACTTCCCGCGAGGAAAGAATGACGGTGCAATCGCCGATTCGAACTACATCGGCTGACGGTCGCTCACTGTCGTTGATGATCATTCCGGTGACACGAGTGAATGCAGGACTACGGGAACGCAGCATTCATCACAATCGACAACGACCGAACGAACCGCCAGATTCCGCACAAGGCATCAGCGCAAAGCGCAAAAACACTGAAGCGCGCGAATACTAGCCTATGTGGGTTAACCGCACCTGTGCGTGTGGCCAACACCAGGCTCTCTCTCGCCGACGAATCCACATAAATTGATTCAGCATTCGCGCCTTCGGGCGCGAATTTTTTATGTGCGATTCAGCTTTGTATGCGACGAATCATCGTGAGCCCGACCAGGCGCGAGACCACCAGCGCTACGTACATTACGCCAGCGAACTGTTCCAGCATCACCAGCGCCCGTGCCTGCGCATGGATAGGCACCACATCGCTCAGTCCGACCCCGGACAGCAAGCTGAAGCTCAGATAAAGCAACTCCATCCAGGTGCGCAGTTCGCTCTCGCTGGTGGCCACGAAACTGCCCGGGTACCACTGCTGGCACACCGCGAACGCGAAGGCGAATGCCCAGGCCAGCAGCGTGAACGTGGCCCCCGCGGCGAACAGCTCGTCACGGGTGACCTTGTGGTCCTGCAGCATGTAGGCGATCAGGCTGCCGGCGGTATAGAAGTACAGCAGGCATTCGAGCAGCTGGGCGGTGGTGACCAGCGCCGGACGCCCCAACAGCGCGCCCGAGATCGAGAACACCACCGAGGGGATCGCCAGCACCAGCGCCACCCACATCCCCAACGGGCTGCGGCGTACCACCCACAGGGCCAGCCCAAGCACCGCGATCCCGAACGCACCGAACAGCGCGCGG
The DNA here is from genome assembly GCF_039673645.1 of Stenotrophomonas sp. TWI700. Classification (NCBI taxonomy): domain Bacteria; kingdom Pseudomonadati; phylum Pseudomonadota; class Gammaproteobacteria; order Lysobacterales; family Lysobacteraceae; genus Stenotrophomonas; species Stenotrophomonas sp. TWI700. The sequence continues at coordinate 126,162 of NZ_JBDJMB010000011.1, forward strand.
CTGGCGCCGGCCTCGTCCATCGCCGGGTACAGCAGCACGCCCAGCAGTTGCACCGCCAGCAGCCACGCCGAGGGATGCCGGCGCGCGATCGCCAACCATTTGGTGCTGCGTGCTATCGCCATCGTTGTCCCCACCCCTGCCTGGTCGCGCCGAGCTTAGCCGGAATCGCGGCGGCACTGGATGATGGCCGGGGCGGCGCGCACCGCCCCGGCCGCTGCCTCACTCCTGGCGATACACCTCGGCGCCCAGATCGCGGAACTGGGCGGACTTCTCCGCCATGCCGGCTTCCAGCGCCTGGTGCGTATCCAACCCCTGCCCCGCCGCATAGTCGCGCACGTCCTGGGTGATCTTCATCGAGCAGAAGTGCGGGCCGCACATCGAGCAGAAATGGGCGAGCTTGTGCGCATCCTTGGGCAGCGTCTCGTCGTGGAATTCCTTGGCCTTCTCCGGATCCAGCCCAAGGTGGAACTGGTCCTCCCAGCGGAACTCGAAACGCGCCTTGCTCAGTGCGTTGTCGCGTACCTGCGCGCCGGGATGGCCCTTGGCCAGATCCGAAGCGTGCGCGGCAATGCGGTAGGCCATGATGCCGTCGCGCACGTCCTGGCGGTTGGGCAGGCCGAGGTGTTCCTTCGGCGTCACGTAGCAGAGCATGGCGGTGCCGTACCAGCCGATCATCGCCGCGCCGATCGCGCTGGTGATGTGGTCGTAGCCCGGCGCGATATCCGTGGTCAGCGGGCCGAGCGTGTAGAACGGCGCTTCACCGCACTCGCGCAGCTGTTTGTCCATGTTCTCCTTGATCAGCTGCATCGGCACGTGGCCGGGGCCTTCGATCATGGTCTGCACGTCATGCTTCCACGCGATCCTGGTCAGCTCGCCCAGGGTTTCCAGTTCGCCGAACTGCGCGGCATCGTTGGCATCGGCGATGCAGCCCGGGCGCAGGCCGTCGCCCAGCGAGAAGGTCACGTCGTAGGCCTTCATGATCTCGCAGATGTCCTCGAAGTGCGTGTAGAGGAAGTTCTCCTTGTGATGCGCCAGGCACCACTTGGCCATGATCGAGCCACCGCGCGAGACGATGCCGGTCACGCGCTTGGCGGTCAGCGGCACGTAGCGCAGCAGCACGCCGGCGTGGATGGTGAAGTAATCCACGCCCTGCTCGGCCTGCTCGATCAGGGTGTCGCGGAAGATCGCCCAGTTCAGTTCTTCGGCGCGGCCATCGACCTTCTCCAGAGCCTGGTAGATCGGCACGGTACCGATCGCCACCGGCGAGTTGCGCAGGATCCATTCGCGCGTTTCATGGATGTGCTTGCCGGTGGACAGGTCCATCACGGTGTCGCCGCCCCAGCGGATCGCCCAGACCAGCTTCTCCACTTCCTCGGCGATGCCGGAGGACACCGCGCTGTTGCCGATGTTGGCGTTGATCTTGGTGAGGAAGTTGCGGCCGATGATCATCGGCTCGCTTTCCGGGTGGTTGATGTTGTTGGGCAGCACCGCGCGGCCGCGGGCGATCTCGTCACGGACGAATTCGGGCGTGATGATCCTCGGGATCGAGGCGCCGAAGGACTCGCCGGGGTGCTGCTTCAGCAGCGCGGCATCGCGGATCGCCTCCAGGCGCTGGTTCTCGCGGATCGCCACGAACTCCATCTCCGGCGTGATGATGCCGCGGCGTGCGTAGTGCATCTGGGTGACGTTGGCGCCGGCCAACGCGCGTCGCGGTTGCAGGCGCGACGGGAAGCGCACCGCATCGAGCCGGGCATCGGTTTCGCGCGAGCGGCCGAACGCGGAGCTCAGGCCCTCCAGCACTTCGGTATCGCCACGCTCGGCCACCCAGGCGGCGCGCAGTGCGGGCAGACCGACCGAAAGGTCGATGGCAGCCGCCGGATCGGTATACGGGCCGGAGGTGTCGTAGACGGTGACCGGCGCATTCTCTTCGCCGCCGAACAAGGTGGGCGTGCGGGTCAGCGTGATCTCGCGCATCGGCACCTGCAGATCGCTGCGCGAGCCCTGCACGTGGATCTTGTGCGAGCCGGGAATCGGCCGGGTGACCGATTCGGAGAGTTGCTGGGCCTGTTGCTGCAGGGCGGAGAGCTGTGCGTTCATCGAGGCATCGTCCTAGGTTCAATCCCCGCACAGGGACTGTGCGGTTCTATGCGAGGGACTCGCATGGGAGGGACGAAACGGCGGCGCTCGACGGACGGATTGCGGGCGGTCTCCGGGCGCGGTGGCCCTACGGCGCAATGCATCTGCTGATGCGAAGCTTCCCTACGCCGGTATCAACCGGATCAGGTTCGAAGGGACTGTCTCAACCTTGGCCACTGGGCCGCGGTACCCCCGCTTCGGGGCGAATTAGACCACAAAGGCAAGCGCGAGGGGCACGCGGGCGAAGGTGCGCGCTGGCGGGCACGGGGTGGATGTGAACAAAGCGCCGACACCCGATGCACTACCATGCTGCGGCGCGGTATGCGGTGCGATACAGGGGTGAAAACCCCGAATCGTGCGCGCACCACGCACTGCTCGACGCCATTGACGTCCGTACTGACCGGCCTCGACCGGCTTGATCCGCCCCAGTCGTTGCCGCTGTGCCGCTGGAGATTGCAAGCCTCGGCTCGCCCCTACTGATCGGAGACACGCCTTCATGGTGTTCCGCATTTCCATCGCACTGGTCGCACTGCTGGTGCTGATCGCCGGCCTCGCGCCGGGCCCCTTCAACGAGGTCGTCCAGAGCGGCCTGTCCATCATGATCCGCAGCACCGGCTGGCTCTACCTGCTGGTGGTGTTCATCACCCTGTCGTTCCTGATGTACCTGGCCTTCGGCCGCTTCGGTTCGCTGCGCATCGGCGGCGAAGATGCCGAGCCCGATTTTTCCAATGCGAGCTGGATGTCGATGCTGTTCGCCGCGGGCATGGGCATCGGCCTGGTGTTCTGGGGCGCGGCCGAACCGATCTCGCACTTCGTGAAACCGCCTGAAGGGTTGGCGCCGCAGAGCATGGAGGCGGCGCGCGCATCGATGCGCTATGCGTTCTTCCATTGGGGCCTGCATCCGTGGGCGATCTATGCCCTGATCGGCCTGGCGATGGCGTGGTTCCAGTTCAACCGCAATGGCCGCGGGCTGATCAGCGATCTGCTGCAGCCGATCATCGGCGCGCATCACCGTGGCTGGATGGGCACGGTCGTCAACGTCGCTGCGGTGGTCGCCACGGCGATCGGTGTGGCAACGACGCTGGGCTTCGGCACGATCCAGATTGCCGCCGGCCTCGAGCGCGTGTTCGGCATCCAGGCCACGGTACCGGTGCAGCTGACCATCATCGCGGTGGCGTTCGTGCTGTACATGGCCTCCACCACCAGCGGTGTCCACCGCGGCATCAAGTGGCTGTCCAACTTCAATCTCGGCCTGGCGGCATTGCTGCTGGCGCTGATCCTGGTGCTGGGACCGACCGGCTTCATCTTCGATACCTTCACCACGACCATCGGTTCGTACCTCAATTCGCTGGTGACGATGAGCCTGCGGATGTCACCATTCTCGGGCAGTACCTGGGTGGCGGACTGGACGATCTTCTACTGGGCCTGGTGGATCGCGTGGGCGCCGTTCGTGGGCTCGTTCATCGCGCGCGTGTCGCGAGGACGCAGCATCCGCGAGTTCGTGCTGGGCGTGGTGATCGCACCGAGCGTGCTGGGCTTCCTGTGGTTCTCGGTGTTCGGCGGCACGGCGCTGTGGTCGCAGATCTTCGGCCACGTGGACCTGGCGCAGGCGCTGGGCAATGGCTATGAGACGGTGCTGTTCACGATGTTCGACAGCCTGCCGATGCCCATGATGTTGTCGGTTGTCGCACTGGTGCTGTTGATCATCTTCTTCGTGACCTCGGCCGATTCGGCGGTGCTGGTGCTGGCGACCATGTCGACGGAGGAGGCCGGCGATCCGCCGTTGGCGCGCCGGATGGTGTGGGGCGTGGCGATTGCGTTGATCGCGGGCGTGCTGTTGTTGGCCGGTGGACTCACGGCGCTGCAGGGGATGATCACGATCGCGGCGTTGCCGTTCGCGTTGTTGATGCTGGCGGTGATGTGGTCGTTGTACCGGGTGCTGGACATGGAGCATGCGTTGCAGCGGCGCCGTGCGCAGCGTGCGCGGCGGTTGATGGACGAGTGGATCGAGCGGGAGATCGCGGCGCAGGAAGAGACGCGCGATGAGGCGGCTCGGGCGCCTTAGGGTGGTCGGGTTGGTCGGGTTGGTCGGGTTGGTCGCGTTGGTCGGATTGGTCGCTTAGAGCGGCACGCTTCCCGGGCTATCGGTGGGCGGGCCGGGCCGGGGGGGGGGGGGGGGGCCCCCCGCGAGCCCCCCCCCCCCCCCCCCCCCCCCCCCGCCCCCCCCCCCCCCCCCGCCCCGCCCGCCCCGCGCGCCCGCGGCCGGCCCCCGCCCGCGCC